>JBDUBS010000319.1:0-2949 GCA_040003875.1 Acidimicrobiia bacterium
CGGCGACGAACTTCCCCCATGGCGGCGAATCGGGATCGGCGCGACCGGTCTCGATGGCGATCACCACGCGTCCCTCGAGCTGTCGAGATCCGGCCGTCACGAAGTTCGTTGCGTTCGGGGTCGACCGGATCCGGCATTCCCGGTCAATTGCCATGGGCAGGCAGTAACCGTTCGAGTAGTCGGTGTGCTCGCCGATGAGGTTCACCCGGCCTGGCGCCCGCACCAACATCGGTCGGACTCTATTGCCGTCCGCCGGGTTTTCGTGGTGGCGTCAACTTTTCGGTGAAACGGACGATACTGATCGCATGACTCGGTTCCAACGCACCATCGCACTCACCAAGTCGAGCTGGTCGGTGTTGAAAGGCGATCGTTCCCTCGCCCTCTTCCCCGTGCTCTCCGGGGTGGTCTCGGTCGCGATCATCGTCGTCCTCGCCCTCCTCGGTTGGGTCACGAAGGGCTCGACCACCAATGCCGCCGGCAATACGGAGTACACCGCGAACGCCGCGACGATCGTCATCGCAGTGATCGGGTACGTCGGGCTCGCGTTCGTGCAGACCTACTTCCTCGCCGGGCTCGTCGCATCTGCGAACGAGGTCTTCGAGGGTCGCGCGACTTCGGTCGGCCAGGGCATGAGTGTCGCGTCGTCGCGTGTCTCCCGGTTGCTGCCGTGGGCGGTGGTGTCGGCGACGGTGTCGTGGATCATGCAGTCACTCGAGCAGCGGGCGGGTCTCATCGGTCGCCTCGTGATCAGCCTGCTCGGCGCCGCGTGGTCGGTGCTCACGTTCCTCACCGTTCCGATCATCGTGTTCGAGAACGTCGGACCGATCACCGCGTTGAAGCGGTCGGGGACGCTCACCAAGAGCACGTGGGGCGAGAACATCTTCGCCCAGATGGGCTTCGGGCTCATCGCCCTCCTCCCGATGCTCCTTGCCTTCGGCATCGGCGCCGCCGGGGTCGCGTCCAAGACGTTGGTGATCGCGGTCCCGGCCGTCGCAGTGGCGGTCGCCATCCTCCTGGTGACCGCGGTGGTCATCTCCGCGCTGGGCGGCATCTACCGCACTGCGCTGTACCGCTACGCGACCCAGGGCACGGTGCCGACGGCGTTCGCCGACGCCGATATCGAACACGCCTTCGGCCCCCGCCGCCAACGCTGACGTTCACCCCGCGCTCTGGCAACGCGGGGTGAGGTCTGGGTCAGGCGCGACGGAGGAGTTCGGCGGCGATCTCGGGCGCGACGGGGTTGGACAGCATCTCGGTGCCGACCTCGGCCGACGCCACGTAGCGCAGTACTCCCGGCGCGCGGTGCGGCGGTGCGAAGTGCACGTGCAAGTGGACGCCGGGGTGGATCCACATCAGGTACGGCAACGGCGTCTCGTAGATCCGGTCGTACCGGCCGACGATGTCAACGAGGGCCGCGGCCAGCCCGTCCCGACCCGGGTCGTCGAGCGACGCGAGATCGGGAACGTGGCGGCGGGGTGCGACGGTCGTGGCGAACGGATGGCCCGCGGCAAAAGGAACGTGGGTGACCCAGTCGCCGCCGTCGAATACGACGCGGGCGCCTCTCTCCACCTCGGCCGGAACGACCGAGCAGAGCGGGCAGCCGCGCCCGAACGCGACCTCGGCCTCGCGACTGGGCAACGGCGGGACGGTCGGGAAGCCGTAGATCTGGCCGTGCGGGTGCGAGATCGTCGCGCCGACCTCGGCACCGCGGTTCTCGAACACGAGTACGTATTCGACTTCGGCGCGCGCCAGGAGCGCCTCGGTGCGAGCAGCCCAGAGGTCGACGACGTCGCGTACCGCGGCTTCCCCGATGGTCGCGAGCGACCCGACGTGCTCCGGGGTGTAGAGCACCACTTCGGCCGCACCCCGTGCCGGACGGTGCGCGAACGGATCGTGGACCTCGGACGGCGAGAGGTCGATCGCCGGGCCCGGGACGAGGGGGGACCACCGGTTCGGGAACGAGCGCACCGTGTAGGGATCGGGGGCCTCGAGGCCACCCACGCAGAAGGGACAGCCGGTGGTCGGGTGGTTGGGCCGGTCCTGACGGTCGCCGACGATCGCCACCCAAGCGCCCGTGAGCGCATCGAACCGCAACTCGTGATTGCTCTCGGGCCCGTCCTCAGGAGAGACGTCCTCAGGAGAGATGGGGAAGGACCTCCGCCGCGAACATGTCGAGGCCGTCGAGGTCGAACGGCGCGCGCATCGCGAGGATGAGCCAGTCGGCGCCGCCTTCGCGATACTCGCCGACCCGGTCGACGATCTCCTGCACGCTGCCCTGCAACACGCCGGGGCCGACGTAGTTCGCCATGGCACCGAACTGCGCCTCGATGTCGCCCGGTCGCATCGCGATGCCGACGTTGATCGCACGTTCGATGGTCTGCGGGTCGCGTCCCACGGTCTCGCAGTGGCGGTGCAGGACCTCGACCTTGTGCGCGAACGCATCGGGCGCGATGAACGGGACGTTCCACCCGTCGGCGTGCTCGGCCGCGATGCGGAGCGTGACCTTCTCGCCGCCGCCACCGATCCAGATCGGGAGGCGTTCCTGGAGCGGCTTCGGCTCGCACTGGGCGTCGCGCATCGTGAAGAACTCGCCGTCGAAGGTGGTGTGCTGTTGAGTGAGCAGACCGCGCACGCACTGGATCGCTTCGTTGACCTGCCGCAACCGTACGCCCGCCGACGGGTACGGCATGCCGTAGGCCGCGTACTCCGCTTCCATCCAGCCGCCACCGAGCCCGAGGGTGATGCGACCGTCGGCGATCTGGTCGAGTGTCGCCATCGCGTTCGCGATGACCGCGGGATGGCGGTAGCCGACGGAATACACGAGGCTCCCGCACCGTACGGTCTCGGTGGTCGCGGCCAACGCGGCGTGACTCGCCACCGCCTCGAGGCAGTGAGGATTGCCGGTGGCATCGGCCGCGTAGAAATGGTCCCAGATCGAGATCCACTCGA
>JBDUBS010000696.1:0-9884 GCA_040003875.1 Acidimicrobiia bacterium
GGCGTCGGCGTCGAGCAGACCCTCGGGATCGGTGAGGCCGATGAGCTGCGCCCGGAAACACGCGGCCCACGCCGCGAGTTGCTCGTCCGCGCCAATGGTCGCGTGCAGTTCGTCGACGAGCGGCGAACCCGCCACGACGTCACCCGACGCGAGAAAGCATTCACACGCGACGAGCAAGAGGTCGGAGCGGGCTTCAATATCGGATGCTGGGAGTACCGCGAGCGCACGACGCGCGAGCGCGCCCGCAGACGCCAGGTCGTCGCGTTCCAGCGCACGCTGCGATGCGATCCGGAGGAGTTCGCCCGCGCGCCGCCCGAGGCGGTCGGTCTCCTCGTCAAGGCTCCCGAGCTCGGTCCGATATCGGTGGGCCTGCTCGTAATGGAATGCGATCGCGGTCTCGTGCTCGCCGATCACGGGAGCGGAGCTCGCGTCGGTCCACTGCCCCACCCGCTGGTGGAGTTCGGCGCGGGTTCCCTTGAGCAGACGCCGGTACGCCGCGTCCCGGATCAGCACGTGGTGGAACCGGTGAATCGGCTCGTCGCCCCAATACGTGCCCGTCGGCTCGACGAGCTCTTTCCGTCGCAGGCGTTCGAGCACGGTCGGGATCGGCAGCTTGTCCGCACTGAGTTCCCGGAGGGCGCCGACGCTGAACTCGGCCCCGACCACGGATGCGAGCTCGAGCACGCGCAGTTCGTCCGCAGGCAGTCGCTCGACGCGCGCCGCGAGCAACGATTGGATGGTCGGCGGGACCTCGACGGCTTCCGCGTCGATCGCGAGTTCCCAGGTCCCGTCGTCGCGACGGCGGATCACCTCGTCATCGACCAACATGCGGACGAGTTCACGCACGAACAGCGGGTTCCCGTCGGTCGAAGTCGGCAGCCGGTCGACCAGGTCACGTGGGAGCGGACTCCCCAGGAGCCCCGCCGCGAGCGCCTCGGTCGCGTGCGAGTCGAGGCCATCGAGCGCGATCACGTCGGCCACGCGACGGCTGGGCTCGGTGAGGACCGGTCGGATCTCGCGCAGCTCGGGACGAGCCAGGCCCACCAGCAGCACCGGTGCGTCGCTGACCCACTCGGCCAGATGCTCGAGCAGGTCGAGCAGCTTCGGCTCCGCCCACTGGATGTCGTCGATCACGACGACGAGTGGTCTCGCCTCGGCGAGCGACTCGATCGCACGACGAATGGCCCAGAACGTCTCTTCGATCGATCGGGCCGGTGCGGCTCCGACGACGCCGGCCAGGACATCGACGATGCGGGTCCGGTCGCTGTCGTCGACGTGCAGGAGCCCGTCGATGCGTTGCCGAGTACCGGCACCATCGAGGTCGGCCTCCACATCTTCGAGGCCGGCCGCCTCCCGGATCAGCTCGGCGACGGGTGCGAACGTGGATCCACCCGAACGGTCGCAGCGGATCTCGAACGTGGCCGCCGCATCTTCGGCACTCACCGCCGCGGTGAGTTCCCGCGACAGACGGGTCTTGCCCAGCCCGGGCGAACCGAGAACGGTGACGAGCACCGCGGTCCGATCGGTCCGGGCCCGCTCGAATGCCGCTTCGAGCCGCCGGAGCTCCGGGTCGCGGCCGACGAACGGCGCAACCGGTTCCGTCGCCGCGGTCTCGCTTGCCGCCACCTCGTACGTACCGACCGGTTGTACCCGACCGGCCACGGTCACCTCGCCGAGTGACTCGTACGCGAGCACACCCCGCGTGATCCGCCACGTCTCGTCGCCGACGAGCACGTGGCCGGGCCGGCACGCCTTCTCGAGCCGGGCGGCCACGTTGAGCGCGTCCCCCACCAAGTCGGCGTCCCCGGCCGCGATCACCACCTCGCCGGTGTTGACCCCGACCCGAGCGGTCAGCGTCTCGCCGTAGCGGGACACGATCTCCTCGGCGAAACGCTCGAACCGATCCTGGATGTCGATGCCGGCCCGAACCGCCCGCTCGGCGTCGTCCTCGGCGATCTCCGGGATACCGAAGGTGGCCATCATCCCGTCGCCCATGAACTTGGCCACGGTCCCGCGGTGCGCGTCGATCGCTTCCTGGAGCATCGCGTGATATCGAGCCAGGACGACGCGCGCGACCTCCGGATCGGTGCGTTCACCGAACCCGGTCGAACCCCCGAGATCAGCGAAGAGCACGGTGACCGTCTTGCGGACCGCGACCTCGGGCGCGGCCGACGGGCGGGGGCCGGCCGGGCCTGCGACCTCGTCGACGGGTGTGCCGCACCGATCACAGAACCGAGCCGCCGCAGGGAGTTCGCCCTGGCAGGAGGCGCACCGGCCTGCGAGAGCCGTGCCGCACGCGTTGCAGAAGCGCGCGCCGTCTCGATTCTCAGTACCGCATTGCCCACAGTCCACGGTGACGGTTCACCCCCGGTTCAGGGGCGGATCGTACAAGCGGGACCGTGGTGAGGTTCAGAGCACCCGGAGCGAGATTTCCGAAGTCCCGGTACACGTCGAGCGCCCGCACGTCGGCGGCCTATGCGTCGAGGACGGTGACCGCGATCCGTTCTTCGAGGGCGCGATCGTCCCACCAGGAGATCTGCCACTGCTTGGCACGTCGGAAGTACAGCTGGATGTCGTACTCCAACGTGAAGCCGACCCCGCCGAAGACCTGCTGGGCCATGGCGGTGACGTCACGGAACGTCCGGCAGGCGAAGAGCTTCGCCATCGGCGCGAGGCCATCGATCGGGTGCCCGTTCGCGTGAGCCCACGCCGCTTCGTGCACCAGGATCTCGCCACCCTCGACCGCGGTCACGGCATCAGCGAGGTAGTGGGCGATCGCCTGGAACGCGCCCAGCGGCTTGTCGAACTGTTCGCGGTCCTTGGCGTACTGGTTCGTGAGTTCGAGGGCACGACGTGCGCCGCCGATGGCCTGCGCCGCGAGCAGCACGATGCCTTCGAGCAGGGTCGAGTTCCAGGCCGCCCAGCCGGTTCCGGCCGCACCGATCCGGCGACTCGCCGGCACGTGCACACCCGAGAACACCACGGCGTGCTGCGTCTCCGACGCCAGCGTGAACTGCTGGGTTCGGGTGACTCCGGGCGCGTCGGCGTCGACGAGGAAGAGGTCGATGCCTTCGGTCCCGGCACGGGTGCGAGCGAGGACCAGGACGTGGGTCGCCGAACTCGCGAACGGAACGTGCCACTTCTCGCCGTCGATCCGGTACCCGTCACCGTCGGGGGTCGCAGTCGTGCGCACGCCCTTCGGGCCGAAGCCGCCCTCGGGCTCGAGCCATGCGGTCGTCACGATCGCCTCGCCCGAGCCGATGCGGGGCACGAACTCGGACCGCTGTTCCTTGGTTCCTGCACGGAGGATCGCCCCTGCGCCCATGACCGCGCTCACGAAATGGGGCGACGCCACCAGCGCGCGCCCGAACTCTTCGTAGACGACGACACCTTCGAGGCTGCTCATCCCCGACCCGCCGTACTCGGCCGGCAACATGAGACCGATCAGATCGAGATTCCTGAGCTGGCTCCACAACTCGGCCGAGAACCCGACGGCGTCGTCTTCGAGCGCTCGTACCGAGTCGAGCGGCGAATACGAGCCGCAGACTCCGCGCACCATCTCGCGCAACATGTCTTGTTCAGAGGTGAAATCGAGATCCATCGTCATTTCCTCATCGGGAGAGAGCGGTTGCTCACGGACACCACTGCTCGCCGGTTCTCGTCCAGGGATTGTCGCCCGGTCCGCTGGGCACCGCGACCCGAACCGTGCAGTCGGTCTTGGTATCACCGTCGACGGAGAGGGCGACCTGGAGCGTGACCCACGCGCAGCCTTGGTCGTCGGTTCGAGTTTCGGAGACCGCGCCGCGCATGGTCATCGTGTCGCCCGGAAACACCGAACCCTTCATCTGGAACTTCATGCGGCCGAGCCGGCCGGTCGGACCGGTCCAGTCGGTCACGTAACGCTCGAACCACGCCGCCTGGTTCGGCGTGTTCATGAAAATGTCCTGGGTGCCGTTGCGATTGACGGCGAAGTCGTGGTCGTGGTGCATCGGGCGCCAGTCGCGGCTGGCGAGCGCGCCGAGCACAATCGTCGTCGCGCTCACTGGCACCACGAGCGCAGGAACCTCGTCGCCCTCGTGGATGGCGTCCAGCTCGAGGGGTGTGGTCATGAGTTGCCCTCCGATCGGCGGTAGCCGAAGCCTGTATAGGACTCGACGCCAACGAGTTCGTCGCGCTGGTTGAGGTACTCGACGTCGATCACCCAGAACCGACCGGTTCCGAGCTTGGTGGTCTTCGGCTCGCTCACCGATCGCAGGATCTGGCGGGTGCGCAGAAGATCGCCCGGGCGCACGGGCTCGTGGAACACGATGGTGTTGTCACTCATCACGGCTTCCGGAAGCGCGAACGCCTCCTTGAGATCGAAGTGCACTTGGAGCGGCAGCGGCTGCTCATCGCGTCCGGGACTCCAATGGTGCGGACGGAACCAGACCGAGAGCATCGTCGGCGGGGCGATCGGCCCATTCGTGATCTCGGCGGCGACGGCCTCGTCCCAGAACAGCGGATTGCCGTTCTCAACCGACGCGCACGTGGTCCACACGTAGCCGCGCTCCACCGGGAACTCACCCGTCTCCTCGTACTGCACCTTCCCGACCAGTGCGGCAACTCCCTCGGCCAGACTCACGCCACTGCCCCTTCTTCGCGCAACATCGCGATGTCTTTGGATGAGAACCCGGCCTCATCCAGGATCGCGTCGGTGTCGGTGAAGCCCGGCTCACGCGCGACCGGCCCGGGCTGCGATCGATCGGCGCCCGCGAGCACCCAGCCCACCTGCTCGAACTCATCGCCGGCTTCGCGCGTCGCGGTCACGAACACATCGCGGGCCCGCAGGTGATCGTCGCGCACCAGCTCGGGCACGGTCGCCACCTCCGAGACACAGGTGTCCTTCGGGCCCAGCTCGGTCACCCACTCGTCGCGCGTCCGGGTCGCGAACGCGGCCCGGAAGTCGGCGCGGACCTGGTCCTGCACGGCATCGTCGGTCTGGTGGTCGATCCAACGCTCGCATCCGAGCGCCCGACACAGATTGGCGAAGAAGCGCGGCTCGATCGCGCCGACCGAGAGCCACGCGCCATCGGCACACGGGTACACGTCGTAACAGGCATACCGACCCGTGAGCATGCTGTGCCGCGGCCTCGGTACCGCGCCGGTGGCGAGGTACTCGTCGACGTTCAGCGACATGAGCGCGACCACACCGTCGGCCACCGAGACGTCGAGGTATGTGCCCTCCCCGGTCGTGGATCGGGCGACCAGTGCCGCCAGGATCGCGATGACTGCCTGCATGCCCCCACCCGCACTGTCGGCGACGGTTGCACCCGGCAAGGCGGGGCCACCGTCACCGTCGCGACCCGAACAGTCCAGGTACCCGCCGACCGCGAGGTAGTTGATGTCGTGGCCCGCCCACTGCGCGCGCGGGCCGGTCTGGCCGTAGCCGCTGGTGGAGCAGTACACCACCCTCGGATTGATCGCCCGCACTGCCTCGGGCCCGATACCGAGCCGATCGACCACTCCCGGACGGAAACTCTCGATGACGACATCGGCGCGAGCCGCGAGACGAAGAAACGTGGCCGTGCCGGACGACGACTTCAGATCGAGGAGCACCCGTTGCATTCCCCGGTGCCCGGCATACGCATAGAACGGTGGCGTGAGCTGAACACTCCCGTGCTTCGGCGCCGGACCCACCTTCACCACGCGCGCCCCATAATCGGCGAGCCAGCGCGAGGTACGCGCCGCGGGCCCAACGCTCGCGAGGTCGAGCACCGTGATGCCATCGAGCAGTGATCGGTCGGTCATGGCGCGCTCAGAAGTTCTTCGGCAGGCCGAGCCCGCGCCGAGCGATGACGTTCTTCTGGATCTCCGACGAACCGCCACCGATCGTGTCGATGACCGTGTACCGGTACGTGGACTCGGACCGACCTTCCATCGGCGCGTCCACCGTCTTGACCCGCAACTGACTTCCCGGTCCTCCGATATCCATCGACGCATCGGCCAGACGGCGAGAAAACTCGGTGGCGAAGAGCTTGTACTCCGACGACGCGACGGTGGGTGGCGGAGTTCCCGGACTGCGCTCACCCTTCATGGACTCGGCAACCACGCGCAAGCCGAGCACGCGGGCGACCTCGGCATCGGTGGCAAGCCGCGCGATCTCGCGCCGGGTGACGGGGTCCTCGCGCAACGGCACACCATCGCGTTCCGCGGTGCGTACGTACTCGCAGAGCAGATCGAGGCGCTGCTTGATCGGCGAGAACGTGAACATCGTGAACCGCTCGAGGTCGAGCGCCTGCGAGATGTACTGGAACCCGCGGTTCACCTCGCCCACCACGTAGTCGTCGGGCACGAACACGTCTTCGATGAAGACTTCGTTCGTGCGCTCGTCGCCCATGGGCGCGCCACCCATCGTCTTGATCGCGTTGATCGTGATGCCGGGCTGGTCCAGAGGCACGAGCATGAGCGTGATGCCGCGGTGCTTCTCGTTGGGGTCGGTGCGGGTCCCGAGCCAGTACCACTCGGCGAAGTGCGCCGAAGTAGTCCACGTCTTCTGTCCGTTGAGGAGCCAGCCCGCCACGCCGTCACGCTCGGTCCGCTCGGCCGCCAAGCGCATCGACGCCGCATCCGAGCCCGCGTTGGGCTCGCTGTACCCCACCGCGAACTCGACCTCATTCCGCAAGATCATGGGCAAGAACTTCGCCTTGAGGAAGTCGTTGCCATGCGCGACGAGGGTCTTGCCGATGATGCCGACGCCCTTGCCGATCTGGGGCCCACCCCGGCCCGCGAGCCGCTCATTGAGCAGGTATTCATAGACCCCTTCGCCCGCCGAACCGCCGTGCTCCTCCGGCCAGGTCAGGCCGAGCCAGCCCTTCGCCCCGAGCTGGGCCATGAACGCCCGGCGCTTCGGGGTGTCGACGATCTGGGCCATGTTCTCCCGCGTGAGGTCGAACACATCCGGGTCGTCGTGGGCGTCGAGAAACTCGTCGACCTCGACGGCGAACGCCTGCTGCTCGGGGGAGAACTCGAAGTCCATGCGTGCTCCTGGGCCGCGTGGCCAAATCTGACGGGTCGTCAGATCCTAGGGGCCGCCATGCGCAACGGGCTAAGTGACGACCCCGCGCTCGCGCAACGCCGCGATCGCATCCTCGTCCATCTCCAGTTCCGCGGCGAGCACCGCCGTGGTGTGCTCGCCGACCCAAGGAACCCGCGTCTCGGGACCCTCGGTCATCTTCGAGAGCTTCACGGGGTTCCCCGGAACCAGAACGGGTTCTTCCACGCCATCGGTGCGCGGCACCTCGACGAGCATGGCGCGCGCCGCCACGTGCGGGTCTGCGATCACATCGGGCGCGCGGTAGCTCGGCCCCGCCGCGATACCGGCAGCAGTGAGTTCACGGGCGCATTCCAATCGGGTGCGTTGCGACGCCCACGCATCGATCGCCGGTCGGATCACCGATTCGAGGTTCGGACCCCATCCCGCGCGCGTCGCGAACCGCGGATCAGTGATCCACTCGGGATGGCCGATCAACTCCGCGACCTTGGCGAACTGCGGCTCCCGCACGATCTGGGCCACCACGTACCCGTCGGACGCACGGAAGCCTTCGCAAATCACCTGAAGGCCCTTGTCGGGTTCGGGGCGTACGCCCATCGACCAGAAGTTCGTGACGACATCGGTCATCGCGATGGTGGCGTCGAGCATCGCGATGTCGACGTATTGACCCTCGCCGCTCCGCTCGCGATGACGGAGCGCCGCGAGGATCCCGATCACCGCGAACAGCCCCGAGCTGATATCGCCGAGCGCACCGACCGGAATCGTGACGGGTGGACCATCGGGCGTCTTCCAGTCGTAAATCCCGGACATGGCCTCCACCACCGACGCGTATGCCGGCCAATCGCGATACGGAGAGCCGCCGGTGTTGCCGAAACCCGAGATGGACGCATAGATGGCGCGCGGATGGCGCGCCGCGATTGCCTCGTACCCCAGCCCCATCCGGTCCATCGTGCCGGCCTTGAAGTTCTCGGCGATCACGTCGAAGCCCGGGACCAGCGCGAGGAACAGTTCACGTCCCTCGGGCGACTTGAGGTCGATGCCCACACTCCGCTTGTCGAGATTGTTTCGCAGATAGGTCGCGCCCACCTTGCGCCCTTCCGGGTCGGTCATGGCGGGCGACGACCCCCGGCCCGATTCGCCGTGGACCGGGTGCTCGACCTTGACGACCTCGGCACCGAGACGGGCGAGCAGTTGGGTGGCGTAGGGCAACGCCTGCATCTGCTCGGCGGCGAGCACCCGCACCCCGTCGAGCGGCTTCCCGTAGTGGGCTGCGGATTCGTTCGCTACCTCGCCGAGTCGCATGGCGAGGCACTCTAGGGTCGGTTCTAGTATCCGATTTCATGCGGAGTGACTCACGGGGAATTGTCAGCGCGGCGGGGTACGTGCCGTTTCGGCGGCTTCAGCGCGGAGACATCACGGCCACCTTCGGCACTGGTGGCGGCAAGGGCAGCCGGACCGTGGCGTCCTACGACGAGGACACCACCACCATGGGAGTCGAGGCGGCGCGGCTCGCGCTCCGCAGCACGGCCGCCGCCACGGTCGACGCGCTGTGGTTCGCAACCGCAGACCCGGCCTATCTCGACAAGACGAACGCCACCGCACTCCACGCTGCACTTCGGCTCGACGGCGATCGCCCGGCGCTCGATCTCGGCGGCGCGGTGCGCTCCGGGATCGGCGCGCTCCGGATCGCGCTCGAAGGGGTGGGATCCACCCTCGTGGTCAGCGCCGATATCCGCACCGGACTGCCTACGAGCCCCGACGAATCGGCGGGCGGCGACGGCGCGGCCGCGATACTCGTCGGCGACGAGTCCGGCGGACCGGTCATCGCCGAGTATCTCGGCGCGGGTGCCGCCACCGACGAGTTCCTCGACCGCTGGCGCACGCCTGGCGACCGTCGCTCGAAGGTCTGGGAGGAGCGCTTCGGTGAGACGAAGTACGTGCCGCTCGGCGAGCGGGCCTGGCAGGCCGCGCTCAAAGTTGCCGAACTCGTACCCGACGATGTCGACCGGATCGTGGTCACCGGCATGCACGCGCGCGCGGTCGCCGCGCTCGCCAAGCGGCTCGGCGCCAAAGACGGCGCACTCGTCGACAACCTGGCCGCATCGATCGGCAACCCCGGTACCGCACAGGCCGGGCTGCTCCTGGCGAACGCATTGGAGGCCGCCACGCCGGGCGAGGTGATCGCGCTCGTGGCCCTCGCCGACGGTGCCGATGTCCTCCTCTTCCGCACCACCGATGCCATCACTGCGTTTGTTCCCCGTCGCTCAGTCACCGAACAAGTCGCGGCGGGCGCAGATCTTCCCTACGGAAAGTTCCTCTCGTGGCGCGGCATGGTCACCGTTGAGCCGCCGCGTCGGCCCGAGCCCGCGCGCGTGTCGGCATCCGCCGCAGGCCGATCCGAAGATTGGAAGTTCGCGTTCGTCGGCTCGCGTGACCTGACGACTGGCGCGTTGCACCTGCCGCCGGCACGGGTGTCCGCGGATGGTGCGCTGGACAACATGGAGCCCGCGCCGATGGCGGATGTGGCTGGAACCATCGCCACGTTCACGATCGACAAGCTCGCCTACTCCCCCAGCCCACCGATCGTTTTCGCGGTCGTCGACTTCGACGGCGGCGGCCGGTTCCCGGTCGAGATGACCGACGTCGATGCATCCGATGTCAAGATCGGCGACCGCGTCGAGATGACGTTCCGTCGCCTCTTCACCTCGGACGGTATTCACGATTATTTCTGGAAGGCCCGCCCCGTGCGAACGGCGCCGCAGGAGCAAGGGGACAAGAGATGAGCTCACATGGGATCAGGGACCGGGTCGCGATCGTCGGCATGGGTTGCACGTCCTTCGGCGAGCGCTTCGAC
>JBDUBS010000002.1:0-2938 GCA_040003875.1 Acidimicrobiia bacterium
CGAGACTGCGCTCTCGATTCTGCCGCTCGGGTGCGAGGGTGGCGAGGCGTCCGACGCGGTCACGCTGTTCGTCGACCGGGCGCGCGCGGTGCGGCCGGACTTCGGGATGCACGATCCGCAGACCGCGGCAGCCGTCATCGAGATCTGCGAGACCGTCGACGGTCTCCCGCTGGGCATCGAGCTGGCGGCGGCGCGCATGGCGGCCATGAGCGCGGTCGAGGTCCGCGACCGGCTCGCCGATCGCTTCCGCCTGTTGCAGGGCACCGCGCCCGGGCCCGAGCGCCAGCTCACCCTCCGGCACGCGGTCGACTGGTCCTACGACCTCCTGACCGACGACGAGCGCGCTCTGCTCCGCACCACTTCGGTCTTCGCCGGCGGCTTCGACCTGGCCGGCGTCGTCGCCGTGGTCGATGATGCCGACGACGTCGACGTCCTGCGCCATCTCGACTCGCTCGTACGCAAGTCGCTCGTCGTGGCCGACCACGCCACTGCGCGCACGCGCTACACGCTGTTCGAAACGATTCGACAGTTCGCCGAGGACCGCCTGGCCGAGCATGACGAACTCGTTGACGTCCGCGACGCGCACGCCGCCCATTTCGCGAACGAGGCGGTGGCTCGGTGGGACCAATGGGAGGGTCCCGGCTGGCGCGCCTCAGTCGACTGGGTCGAGGTCGAACTCGGCAACCTGCGCGCCGCGTACCGGTGGAGTGCGTCACGCGGCGAGCTGGAGGTCGCGACCGACGTCGCCGCGCACGCCGCCTTGGTGGGGTTCTCCGTGCAGCTGTTCGAGACGCTCGCCTGGGCCGAGGAGCTCCTCGAACCCGCGACTGCGGCCGACGTGCGACGACTCCCCCGCCTCTACACCGCGGCCGGGTACGCGTGCTTCGCGGGGCGGGCCGAGGCCGCGCGTGCGAACGCTCACCGCGCCACGGAGCTGGAACTCGACGACCGCTACGACGCGTGCCCGCCCGGATACGCGACGTTCATCGAGGCGCTGGGGTCGGTGTATTGCGGCGACCTCGACCGGTACGTCGAGCTCACCGCAGTGGTGGCCGACCGGTACGGACGCGAACGCGGCTACGGCCTGTCGTCCTACGTCGACGGGCTCCAGTCGGCCGGGCGCACGGAGGAGGCTCTCGCCATCACCGAGGAGTCGGTCGCCGTTGCTCGCTCACTCGGTAACCCGTACTGGATCGCGTACTCGCTGTGGATCGCGGGCATGGCGTTCTCCCACACCGAGCCCCGCCGGGCGCTTGCCGCGTGGGACGAAGGCATGACCGTCGTCCGCGACCAACACGTGCAGTTCTTCGAGGGGTTCATCGCTCGCGACGCGGCCCGACTCCACACCTCCGACGGTGAACCCGCGGCCGCACTCGGATTGTTCGCCGAGGCGATCGCCGCGTTCCAACGGGCCGGCAACGTTCCCCAACTGATCATCACCCTGGCCAGCGTGCCCGCGTTATTCGAGCGGCTGGGCCGCCACGAACCGGCGGCCACCCTCGTCGGCGCACTGACGAACGAGCCGTCGAGTGCGCACCATGTGCCCGAGTTGGCGGAGCTCGGTGACCGGATCGGACGCGAGCTCGGACCGAAGCGCACCCAGCAGCTGACCGCCGACGGTGTCGCACTCGATCTCGGGGACGCCGCGGCCTACGCGCGGCAACAGATCGAGGTGGCCCGACGGGACCCCGCGCCGCGTCCCGTCGTGGATCGCCCGGGCGGGCTGAGCCGGCGGGAGGTCGAGGTCCTGCGGTTGCTCGCCGACGGTCGGGCCGCAGGCGAGATCGCCTCCGAGCTGTTCATCTCGAAGCGCACGGCCGAGCACCACATCGGGCACATCTACACGAAGATCGGCGTGAGCAACCGGGCCGCGGCCACCCGGTGGGCGGTCCAGCAGCGCGTGGTCGACGCCGCGGTCACCGCCTGACCGAGGTCGTACCCACGGTCACACCTCTCGGCGTCACGAATGGGTAGCGCTACCGATGCTGCCCGAGTGGGCTTCCCGGACAATGCGAAGCACGCCGATCGAATCCGGTCGGCGGTCGCAGAATCGAAAGGGAGTACCGTCATGCTGCTCGCAACCACCACGGTCGAAGACGTCGACCGATTCCTCGCAGTGTTCGGGGCCAACGGCGCCGAGAAGCGCGCCGCCCACGGCTCGAAGGG
Organism: Acidimicrobiia bacterium; assembly: GCA_040003875.1. Taxonomy (GTDB): domain Bacteria; phylum Actinomycetota; class Acidimicrobiia; order IMCC26256; family JAENVU01; genus JAENVU01. The sequence goes on from JBDUBS010000002.1 coordinate 2,167, forward strand.
CGCCACCGTCTTCCGCGACCCGTCCGAGGAGAACCGCGTGTGGGCCCTGTTCGACTGGGACGAGGCCGGTTGGGCCGCGTTCGTGTCGGACCCGACCGTCCCGCCGGTCCTCAAGGACGCCGGTCACCTCCAGAAGCCCGAGGCCGCGGCCTACCTCGCCACCTTCGACGCGTAGGAGGACGGAACGATGACCAACTCCAGTGACCGATCGGCTCGCGTCGGGCTGATCACCGACCAGACCGGTCCCCTCTCGTTCATGGGGATCGCCAACACCAACGTCGCCCGCATGGTGATCGACGACATCAACGCCGCGGGTGGCCTGCTCGGCCGGCCGGTCGAGCTGTTCATCGAGGACAGCGCGACCGACGACGAGGTGGCCGAGGCCCGGGCCGCGAAGCTCGTCGAGCGGGTGGGTGTCGACGTGGTGATCGGCGGCATTTACAGCTCGACTCGTCAAGCCATCAAGCGCCCGGTGGTCGACGAGGCGAAGACGCTCTACCTGTACCCCGAGCAGTACGAGGGCCAGGAGTGCGACCCGCTGATCTTCTGCACCGGTCCCGTTCCGGCCCAGCAGGTGGAGCCGTTCTTCCCGTGGCTCATGCACGAGACCGGCGCCAAGACCTTCTACATGCCGTCGGCCGATTACGTCTGGCCGCAGGTCATGAACAAAAAGGTACGGGAGGTCGTGACTGCCGAGGGCGGCTCGGTGGTCGGCGAGGAGTACTTCGAGATGGACCACATGGATTACGACGCGGTCATCGCCGACATCATG
>JBDUBS010000577.1:0-9837 GCA_040003875.1 Acidimicrobiia bacterium
GGTCACCGCGTGGAGGTCGTCGTCGGTGACGCCGGCTTTGACCGCCATCGGTGTCCGCCAGCCCAGACACACCGTGCACTCGTTGATGGTGGCGACGCGCATGCGCACCAGTTCGTGGAGTCGCCAGTCGAGCGACGAGTTCCACACCGCCGCGTCGAACCCTCCCACCGCGGCTGCGAGATCGGGCCGCAGCGTGAGTGCCTTGACGACTTCGAGTTGTTCACCGTCGGGGAGTGCGATGCGTGCCATGGGCGAAGCGTACGCGCCTCCGGGAATCCGGGTAGCCCGCCTGACTACCGTGTCGGCCGACGGCCCGGCGGGCCGGGAGAGGCGGCCGCGATGAGCAGCGAGTACGCGCAGCCCATGAGCATGGAGGAGTGGGAGACCTTCCAGCCCTACGAGATGTGGGCTCGCGGCCGCGCCACCGACCAGGTCATCCGGATGGAGAGTCCGGGTGCCGGCTCGCCGCCGAGCTTCATGGTCACCCGGTACGCGGACGCGGAGCGGGTGTTGCGTGATTGGGAGACCTTCTCGAGCGCGATCAACGGCGAGGTCATCGGCCAGTACATGGGCGACCTGATCCTGGCCATGAACGGTAAGGAACATCGTCAGTACCGCAATCTGGTGGCCCACGCGTTCCGCGCGTCGGTGCTCGAACGGTGGGATGCGACCCTGGTCCAGCCCGTGATCCAGGAACTGCTCGACGAGATCGCGCCGCTCGGCGCGGCCGACCTCGTCGCGTCGATCACCTCGCGGTACCCGGTGCAGGTGATCTGCGGCATCGTGGGTATCCCGTTGGACGACCACGCGCAGTTCGCGACGTGGGCGGAGGAGATCAACATGGGCCCGCTCCACCACGAGCGGGGGATGGCCGCGTCGACCGGCATGCGCGCGTACCTGGAGCCACTGGTCGCGGCGCGTCGCGCCACGCCGACCGGCGATCTGCTCTCCGAACTCGTCCAGGCCGAGGTCGACGGTGAGCGGCTCACAGACGAGAAGATCTACGGCTTCCTGCGACTGCTGCTCCCGGCCGGCGCCGAGACCACGTTCCGGGTCATGGGCAATGCGTTGTATGCCCTTCTCGCCCATCCCGACGATCTCGCGCGCGTCGTTGCCGATCCCGATCTCCTGCCCGAGGTCATCGAGGAGACGCTGCGCTGGGAGACGTCGGTGACCATGGTGTCGCGCGTCGCGGCCGTCGACACCGAGGTGCACGGCTGCCCGATCGCGGCCGGTTCACCGGTCAACGTGCTCACCGGTTCATCGGACCGGGACGAGGAACGGTTCGCCGATGCCGACGAGTGGAGACTCGGCCGTCCGACCCAGCACCACCTCGCGTTCGGGACCGGCCCTCATCAGTGTCTCGGCATGCACCTCGCCCGCCTCGAACTCCGGGCGGGGTTGGCGGCCATCCTCGACCGCCTCCCCGGTCTGCGCCTCGACCCCGACGCGCTACCGCCCGTCATCCAGGGCTACGCCTTCCGCGGCCCCGACCATCTCCCGGTGTTGTTCGACGCCGCCTGATTGCTCGTTCGCTCGCACTCCTGATGGACGGTGGTGACGCGAGGCTCGCGGCCTCGCCGCTCGCCTCCGCAAGCTCCGGCTCGGGAGTGGGCTACTCGTTGCGCACGAGTACCCAGGGGCGTTCTTGCTCGACGATGTGAGCGAGTTCGAGGAGGAGTTGTTCTTCGTGGTGCTTGCCCAACACTTGGAGGCCGACGGGCAGCCCGCGCACGAGACCGGCGGGGATCTGCATGGCGGGGTTCCCGAAGATGTTCGACGGGATCGTGAGCGCGCCGTTGTTGCCCGGACCCACTTCCTGCCCGTTCACCACGCTCGGCAGTGGGCCTTCGCACCCGAACGCGACGTCGGGGTTCGTGGACGCAAGGACGAAGTCGACCTCGTCGAAGATCGCGGCCATCGTCTCGTTCATCAACACTCGTTGTTCCTCGATACGGGCGCGCGCCTTGATGTCGTAGAGCTCGCCGACGACCTTCATCCCGAATCCGATCTCGGGCGTGAGATCTGCTGCACACTCGGGGTAACGGTCACCGAGCAACATCACGATCTCGCTGAGGCCCGAGAGCGCCCACTCGTAGGAGAGTTCGGGAGTCTTCACCGGGAGGTCGACGAGCACGAGACCGGCGTCGGCGATCAGTGCCCGGGCCGCGATGTCGACTGCGGCCGCGACTTCGTCGTCGACGGTAGCGCTGCCGAGGTCGATCGCCAGCGCGACGCGCTTGCCGTGCAACGCGTCGCGCAGCGTGCCGAGCTCGGCCTCCCAACCTTCGACTCGGGGAAGGCTGTACGGGTCGCGATGGTCGAAGCCGTTGCTCACGTCGAAGTAGCGCGCGATGTCGCGGACGGAACGGCTGAGGCATCCGCCGACGGCAGTGAGTGATGCCATCACCATGTTCGGGCCTTTGGGAATCCGACCGTAGGTGGCCTTCAATCCGGGCAGGCCCGTGAAACCCGCGGGGATACGGATCGATCCGCCGCCGTCACCACCGGTGGCGAGCGTGACCAGGCCGCCGGCCACCGCCGATGCGCTGCCTCCGGAGGAACCGCCCGGCGTGTGACCCAGGTTCCACGGGTTCTTGGTGGATCCGTTGAGCTTCGTGTACGTGAGGTTGACGCCGCCGAACTCCGACGACGTCGTGAGCCCGATGGGGATCGCACCGGCCGTGCGCAGTCTTGACACCTTGGTGGAGTCCCGGTCCGCGATCTCGTCCTTGAGGGGGATCGACGCCTCGGTGGCGGGCCATCCGGCCACGTTGTCGAGTTCCTTCACCCCGATGGGCAGACCGCCGAACGGCAACTGCACGTCCGCGTTCGCCGCGGCGGCTCGGGCCGCCTCCGGGTCGAGGAACGAGAACGCATTCAGGTCCGACCTTGCGATCGCGGCCAACGTCGCGTCGAGTTCCTCGAGCGGCGTGCGCTCACCACCCCGAAACGCCTCGACCAACGAAATCGCGTCACCACTCCATGGTCCATCAGTCATGGCGGGGACAGTAGGTGCAACGGACGATCCCAGGCGAGAAGCGCTCACGCGCCCTCAGGACGAGCCGGAGCTTGCGGAGGCGAGCCGCGAGGCAGCGAACCCCACGGGAGGCATGACTGCGAGGATCGTCGGGCGAACGAGCAATCAGGGCGTAAACATGGTGCGCCACTGGTCGATGGTCGGGAGGCGGAAAACGTAGTTGTGAGTGCGGGTCTCGCCCATGGTGGCGGAAGGTTCGGCGGAGTAGAGGTGGCCGGGATAGAGCACGGTGTCGTCCGGGACGGTCGCGAGTCGTTGCGTGAGGGAGTAGTAGAGCTCGTCGGAATCGCCGCCCGGGAGGTCGGTACGGCCACAGCCGTCGAGGAAGAGGGTGTCGCCCGCGATCAGGCGTCCGTCGACGAGGAAGCACTGGCTGCCGGGTGTGTGGCCGGGCGTGTGGACCAGCGTCACGCCGACCGCACCGACGGTCACCACGTCGCCGCCGTCGTGGAGGACCAGATCGGAGTCGGACGCGCCCGTCACCCGCTTCACGCCCAAGGCTTCCTCTCGATGCACGTGGATGGGCGTTTCGATGCCGTCGATCGCCAGGAGTTCGGCCACGCCCTCGATGTCCCATCCCGCCATCGAACCGCCCACGTGATCCGGGTGATAGTGGGTGACCAGCGCGCCGGTGACGCGCAGGCCGTCGTTCCCGGCGATCTCGACCAGCTCACGGACCGCGTAGGCCGGGTCGACGATCAGCGCCTCACCGGTCTCGCGATCCCCGACGAGGTACGCGAAGTTCACCATCTGCTGGGCGATGGGATCTGTCGCCGCGAAGTCGCGCCCCGCCAGGAGCTGTCGGAAGTACAACCGGTCGTCATCCATCACCGAAAGGGTACGTGCAGCTGCCGAGCGGGACGGTGGAGGAGGATCAGCAGTGCGGAGACCGCTCCCGAGCCGGAGCGAGGAACGAGTGGAGGCGAGCAGCCACGTAGCGAGCGCCCGTCACGCCGCACGATCCGGAGTGCGAGCGAAGGGGCCATAATAAGGCGATGAAGAAGATTGCGTACCGGACGTGCCCGTTGTGCGAGGCCACCTGCGGATTGGAGCTGCATCTCGAAGATGACGAACTCACGCTGGTACGCGGCGACAAGGACGATGTCTTCAGCGCGGGCTTCCTCTGCCCGAAGGGCACCGCCCTCAAGCAGCTCGATGCCGATCCCAACCGGATCCGGACGCCGCAGATCCGGCGCGGGGATACCTGGCACGACGCGACCTGGGACGAAGCGTTCGCCGAGATCGAAGCGCGCCTGCTGCCGATCATCGAGCGGGACGGGCGCGACGCGGTCGGGCTCTACCTCGGCAACCCGACGGCACACAACTTGTCGGCCACCATCTACAACCGGGTGCTGATCCAGAGCCTCGGTACGACCAACGTGTTCAGCGCCAGCACCGTCGACCAGATGCCGAAACAGATCAGCGCGGGGCTGATGTTCGGTGGGGGACTGTCGGTCCCGATCGCCGACGTCGACCGCATGGACTACATGGTGATCATGGGCGCGAACCCGTACGCCTCGAACGGCAGCCTCATGACTGCGCCCGACTTCCCGGGCCGCCTCGAAGCACTGCGGGCGCGTGGCGGCAAGGTGATCGTGATCGACCCTCGTCGGTCGCAGACGGCAGAGAAGAGCGACGAGCACCTCTTCATCCGCCCCGGAACCGACGCCCACTTCCTCTTCGGTGTGATCAACGTGCTGCTCGACGAGGGCCTGGTCCGACTCGGTCACGTCGGACCGTTCGTGGAGCGGATCGAGGAGATCGAGCGGCTCGCGCCGCAGTTCACCCCCGAAGCGGTGGCGCCGGTCTGCGGGATCGATGCTGACACCATCCGCCGAGTGGCTCGCGACCTCGCGACCACGGAACGGGCCGGGATCTACGCCCGGATCGGGACGTGTACCCAGGAGTTCGGCACCGTCACGTCGTGGCTCGTCGACGTCGTCAACATTCTCGCCGGGAACTTCGACCGCGAGGGCGGGATGATGTTCCCGTTGCCGGCCACCGGTGGCGCCACCTCGGGCAACCGGGGCGGGAAGGGTCGCGGCATCCGGCTCGGTCGACGGACCAGTCGGGTCAAGCAGATGCCGGAGGCGTTCGGCGAGTTCCCCGTCGCCACCCTCGCCGACGAGATCGAGACGCCGGGCACCGGGCAGATCAAGGCGCTCATCACGGTGGCGGGCAACCCGGTCGTCTCCACCCCCGACGCCCGCCGCCTCGACCGCGCTTTCGGGTCGCTCGACTTCATGGTCTCGGTCGACATCTACCGCAACGAGACGACGAAACACGCCGACGTGATCCTGCCCGCGCCTCGGGTGCTGACGAAGAGCCACTACGACATTGCGTTCTATTCGCTGTCGGTGCGCAACATCGCCAACTACTCGCCGCCGATCATCGACCTCGAAGGGGCTGAGGCGCACGAGTGGGAGACCATCCTGCGGCTCTCGGCGCTGCTGGCCGGTCAGGGTTCGTCACCCGAGGCGGCGGCCACGCTCGACGACTTCGCGCTCGCGACCGTCGTGCAGAAGGGCGCGACGCGCAGCGGTTCATCGATCGAGGGCCGCGATACTGGGGAACTCATCGCAGAACTGTCGGTGAAGGGCCGGCGGGGCCCGGAGCGCATTCTCGATTTCATGCTGCGCACCGGCCCGTACGGCGACCAGTTCGGTGCGTCGGGTCACGAGGGCGGTCTGTCACTCTCGGTCCTCGAGCAGAACCCGCACGGCGTCGACCTCGGACCGTTGCAGCCGCGACTGCCGGATGCGCTCGCGATGCCGAACGGTCTCATCGATCTCGCGCCGGCACCCATCGTCGCCGACGTCGAAGCCCGGCTGATTCCGTCGCTCGACCGTCGCGCCAACGGCGAGATGGTCTTGGTGGGCCGCCGCGACCTCCGATCGAACAACTCCTGGATGCACAACATCAAGGTGTTGGTGAAGGGGAAGCCGCGCTGCACCCTGCAGATACACCCCGACGACGCTGCTCGCTTCGGTGTCACCGACGGCGCGCCGACGCGGGTGCGCTCACGGGTGGGCGAGGTGGAGATCCCGGCCGAGGTGACCGACGGCATCATGCCCGGTGTGGTCAGCATCCCTCACGGGTGGGGTCATGACGCAGCGGGCGCCGACATGGACGTCGCGGCCGAATACGCGGGCGTGAACTCGAACGTGCTCGCCGACGGACTCCTCATGGATCCGCTCTCGGGAAACTCGGTGCTGAACGGCATCCCCGTGGTGGTTGAGGCCCTCGTCCCCGCCCCCGCCTGAGCGCTTCGGCGTCACACAGCCACCCATACGCGGGTTGTGTGACGCCAGAGTGCGGGTTGGGAGGGGTCAGGGGGATTTTGTGGCGGCCATCTGGGCCATGCCGGTGAGGAACTGGTCGCAGTTCTGGGACTTCCCGACGATCAGATCCTTCTGGGCCCACCCGCCGGGAACGGACTCCGGGGTGTAGTACTCGAAGCCGTCGGGGTCCTCGATGGCCCGGACGATGTCGGCCGCACAATCGGCTGCGGTCACGAACGGGCCGTCGTACATGCCGGGTAACTCGCCTGGCTGGCGCTCCCAGATCTCGGTGGCGATCGGTCCCGGCAGCACGAGCTTCACTTTCACGCCGGTGTCGTCGAGATCGATGCGGGCCGACTCCGACCATCCGCTCATCGCGAACTTCGACGCGCAGTACGCGGCCTCGTGCGCGATGCCGAGTCGCCCGCCCATGCTCGACACGTTCACGACGAGACCCGATCCCCGTTCGATCATCGACGGGAGGAGCGCCATCGCCATGCGGATCGGAGACGTGAAGTTGGTGCGCATGGTGGTGTCGACGTCTTCGTCGGTCAGCGTCTGCACCAACTTGCGCTTGCCGATCGCCGCGTTGTTGACCAGGACGTCGACCCGGCCGTACCGCGCGATCACCTGGTCGACGGTGCTGACGGCGACATCGAGATCCGAGAGATCCTCGGCCCACATCGATGACTCCTCGGTGTGGGACCGACACTCGGCGAGCACCGCCGCGAGACGGTCGGCTCGTCGAGCGACGATCCCGACGACCGCGCCGCGCGCGGCCAGCTGGGGTGCGAGCGCGGCACCGATCCCCGACGAGGCGCCCGTGACCAAGACAATCGAACCGTCGAGATCCATCAACTACCCCTTGCTCGTGGTGATCGGTCAGACGCGCGTCGGATGGTCGGCCATCGCGAGGAGCTCGTCATCGCCTGAGCTGTCTCCGTAGGCCCAGAGTTCGACGGCATCGCCACCGAGCCACGCCCGCAACCGGTTCGCCTTCTCCGGGCCCCGCACGTTGCCGCCCAGGAGGGTGCCGGTGACGAGGCCGGCTGAGTCGGTCTCGAGTGAGCAGCTGATCACGTGGTCGACGCCGAGTCTCGGCGCGAGCGGCACGAGGTACGAGTCGAGCGATGCCGAGACGATGACGATGCGATGGCCCTGCTCGCGATGCCAGCGCAGGAGTTCGAGCGCTGCGGGCCGGAAGCGTTGCCGGGTCCAGAGGTGATCGGCGTAGGCGCGACCCATGGCCGCTACCGACGTTGCGGTACGCCCTCCGAGCACGCGGGTGATCACGGCCTGCTTCTCCGCGTCGCGGTCACCGCGTCGCAGCGCCGCCGCCGCAATGCGTGGCGAGCGACGGACGATTGCGTGCACGAGTGGTCCCGTGCCGCCGACGCGGGCGAGGAACGGCGCCAAGGTGTCGCGACGCGAGATGGTGCCGTCGAAGTCGAATGCGGCGACGCCCAGAGGACCGCTGGCGGCGGGGGTGCTCACAGAGGCAGGCGTCGGAACACGGCGCGGGGGAGGTGGCGGAGCGCCGACATGACGACCCGCATCTGTCCCGGTACCCAGACGATCTCGGACCCGCGCCCGAGGCCGGCGACGATCGCCGCCGCCACCTGTGGCGGGCTGGTGGCGAGTGGTGCCGCGTCGAGTCCCTCGGTCATCTTCGAATGAACGAATCCCGGTCGGACGATCAGGAGGCGAACGCCGGTCCCGACGAGGCTGTCCCCGAGACCCTGGCAGTACGCGTCGAGCCCGGCCTTGCTCGCGCCGTAGACGAAGTTGCTCTTGCGGGCCCGCTCGCCCGCGACGGACGAGAGCACCACGATCGCGCCGTGACCTTGCCGCTTGAGTTCTTGGGTGACCGGGACGAGCACGGTGACGGCACCGACAAAGTTCGACTCGACGATGCGGCGGGCCTCCTGCCCGTCGAGCTCCGCCGCGTCCTGGTCGCCGAGCACTCCGAACGCGACGATCACGAGATCAATGTCGCCGAATCGTGCGAACACGTCACGCGCGAAGCCCTCGTGGGATACGGAATCGAGGGCATCGAAATGCACGCTCTCCACCGTCGTGGCACCGGTGACCCGCAACTCCTTGGCCGCACCGGAGAACGACTCGGGGTCGCGGCCAGCGAGGATCACGGTCCGGCACCGGCTCGCGACGAGGGCGTGGGCGGTGGCCAGCGCGATGTCCGATCCGCCACCGAGGATCAGGACGGACTGCACCGAACCGAGAGCGTCGTTCATCAGAGAGAGCCTTTCAGAGTCCGAGGCGGCGCGCGAGGTCGGAGTGGATGCGGTGGTCGGGGTCGAGCGCGTCGCGCACGCTGCGCCATTCGTCCAACCGGGGGTACATCGGTTCCAGGTTCTGGGGCCGAGTACGGGCGTCTTTGGCGAGGTAGACCCGACCGCCCGCCTCCATCACCGTCTCGTCGAACCGGTCGAGGGTGCGGGCGAGAGAGCTGCGTTTCACGGGGATGTCCACCGCGAGGGTCCACCCGGGCATCGGGAACGAGAGCATGCCGGGATTCGCGGCCCCGAACCGCTTCAGAACGGCGAGGAACGAGGGCAGGTTCTCGTTGCTGAGCGTCTCGACAATGTTGCGCACCGTGTTCTCTCGCCCGAACGGGACGACGAACTGGTACTGGACGAAACCGCGACGGCCGTAGACGAGGTTCCACTCGTCCACCAGGTCGAGGGGATGGAAGAAGAGTCCGATGTCCTGGATCGAACCCCGGTGACTGATCCGGGACTTGTGGTACCAGAGCTCGTTGAATGCCCGCACCGACCACGAGTTGACGAGACCCGACGGCATCGCGGGCGGTGCGATCGCCAACTGGCGGGGCGCGAACGTGTGCGCATGGGCGCGTTTCGACTTCGGAATCTCGTCGAGGAACGCGTGGTTGCCGCGCCCGAGGATGCCTCGCCCGAGGTGCTTGCCGCGTGCGCCGCAGTCGATCCAGGCCACGGAATAGCGATAGGCGCGGTCGCCCTCCTCCATGCTTGCCATCATCGCGTCGAGGTCGCGGCAGCGCTCCTCGTCGACGCGAATGAAGCGCGTCTCGGCCCGGATCAGATCGAACGTGGCATCGAGGATCACACCCGTGAGGCCCATCCCGCCCGTCGTCGCCCAGAACACGTCCGGGTTGGACTCGCGGTCGACGTCGATCACCTCGCCGCGACCCGTCAGCAGTCGGAAGGAGTGCACCCGGTTGCCGAAGGTCCCGTCGACGTGGTGGCCCTTGCCGTGGATGTCACTCGCGATGGCGCCGCCGACCGTGACGTAGCGCGTGCCTGGCGTGACGAGGAACCAACCCCGCGGGATCAGCCACCGCATCAACTCGTCGAGGCTCGTGCCGGCGCGAGCGGTGACGACGCCCCGTTCGAGATCGGCATCGATGATGCCCGACAGCGCGGTGGCCTGGAGCACGAGACCGCCGGCGTTCTGCGCGGCGTCGCCGTAGGCCCGTCCGAGACCGCGTCCGATGACGCCGCGTGTGCCGGTGGTGCG
>JBDUBS010000022.1:0-2933 GCA_040003875.1 Acidimicrobiia bacterium
CCATGTCGATGAAGTCGATGACGATGATCCCGCCGATGTCCCGCAGGCGCAGCTGCCGCGCGATCTCGTCGGCCGCCTCCAGGTTGTTCTGGAACACCGTGTCCTCGAGGTTCGACTTCCCGACGTTCTTCCCGGTGTTCACGTCGACGACCGTGAGGGCCTCGGTGCGCTCGACGATCAGAGAGCCACCCGACGGCAGCCACACCTTGCGATCGAGGGCCTTGTGCAGCTGCTCGTGAACGTGGAAGCGCTCGAAGATCGGCAGGTGCTCGTCCTCGTAGCGCTCGACCCGTTCGGACAGCTCCGGCGCGATGGCGTCGACGTAGGACTTGACCTCGCCGAAGATGGTGTCGTCGTCGATCACGACCGACCGGTACTCCTTGGTGAACTCCTCCCGAATCACCCGCACGACGAGTGGGGGTTCCCGGTAGAGCAGCGTGCCCGGCTTCGACTGCGCGGCGAGCGACGAGATCTGGCGCCACTGGTCTTGGAGTCGGGCGAGGTCACGCGCGAGTTCGTCGGCGGTCGCGCCCTCGGCCGCGGTCCGCACGATGAGGCCCGCATCGGTCGGACGGATGCCTTCGAGCACCTTGCGCAACCGCTTGCGTTCGTCGTCGGGCAACCGCTTCGAAATCCCGTACGTGGTCGGCTGGTTCGGAACCATCACGACGAACCGGCCGGCGAGACTCACGTCCTGGGTGAGTCGCGCGCCCTTGGCGCCGATCGGGTTCTTGGTGACCTGCACCAGGATCGACTGGCCGTTCTTCAGGGCCGTCTCGATCTTCGGCGCGCCCCCGCCCTCCATGTCGGTCGCGTCGAACTGCACGTCGCGCTGGTAGATCACGCCGTTCTTCGGAGTACCGATGTCGACGAACGCGGCTTCCATCCCCGGCAGGACGTTCTGGACCTTGCCCAGATAGATGTTGCCGTCGATCGAGGTCGCTCCGTCTTCAGGGCGACTCACGTAGTGCTCCACGAGCGAACGACCTTCGAGCACCCCCATCTGGATCGTGCGGTCGTCGCCGACGTGCACGATCATCTGGTACCGGCCGGTCGGACGGCCCTTGCGGGTGCGACCGCGCCGCCGCTCCAGGGTCTCCTCGTCGAGATCCTCGATGCTCGTACCACCGTCGGCAGGGATGCTCGAGGTGACGACCGTACCGGCCGGTCCGTCTCGGCCGTCGCCGCCACCCTGACCCGGGCCGCCACCGTTGCCACTGCCGCCGGCACCGGATCGGGAGCGATTGCGTCCCCCTCGACGCCGGCGCCGTTTCGCGACCCCGGTCCCGTCCCGCTCGCCCTGAGGACGCGACCCGCCGCCGGCGCGCTCGTCCCCGTCGGCCGGCACCACGACCGGCGCCGGGCGGGAGTCGCCGATCTTGGGTCGGGTCACCTCACTCGGCGGCGGGGTGGCGAGTCCGGCCTCCTGGCGTGCCTCGGCCCCGACGTCTTCGGCCGTGAACCCACGATCAGACGCCGCCCGCGCATTGCGCGTGCGGTTGGGTAGATCGCCGCCCTGTCGATCGGCCGACTCACCGGCGGCCGTGTCACCCCGGGCGGACCGGTCGGGTCCGGATTCCGAGTCCGGGGCCACGTCACCGGTCGCATTCGGGTTTGGCTTGCGCCGATTCCGTCCGCCGCGCGAGCCGCGCCGGCGCGGCCGGGGGGCACCACCGTCGCCGGTGGGTCCACTGCCGTCGCTTGTCGCGCCGTCGCCCGTCACGCCGTCATTCGTCGCGGCGATTCCCGCGTCGCGTGCGGTCACGCCACCGGCAGGAGGGGCCGGTCGTTCGGTCTTCGGTCGATCGGGCTGCGTCGTGGGATCCGACGCACGCGCCTCAGGCGCGGGTGACGGGTTCCCGGTGGGTTCGGGGACCGCAGCGGCCCCGGCGTTCTCGTCGGACATCGATGCCTTCTCTCATGACGCGCGCGCCTCCAGGGCGATGCGCGGATCGGCCGTCAACGGGTCGAGCCGTTGCTGGCCGCGTTCAATCCACTGCCGAGTCCGGCGGACCCGGCCCTCGCGAAACTCTGTACCCAGCGCGGCCACCAGCTCGGCGGGACGCACGCTCGTGGGTCGGGTTGCCAGCTCGACCCCGATCATGGTGCCGTGCTCGGTCGGACCGAGCACGGTCATCCGACGAATCGTCGGACGGATGTCTTCGGTCGTGGTGCGGCCCTTGCGGACCCGCTCGACCACGAGTGTCGGCGCCTCGAGCAGCGCCTCGACCCGTTGCGTCACGACCGCGAGTGCCGCAAGTTTCGCGTCACCTTCGGCCGTCAGTTCGATCTCCCATTCGACTGCGCTGACCGCTTCTTGGAGCGCAGGTGCCCGGTCGGCCAACGCGGTCACCGCGAAGACCTCGATCCCCTCGGGGAGTGCCCCCGAGATCGCCCGCGCCAACGGTTCGAGCGGAATCGCTTCGGCGAGTTCAAAGTCGAGGTATTCGGCCTCGGACTCGTGGCCGACGGACAGTGCGAGTCCGAAGCTGACCTTCGGTCGGGGCGAGAAGCCCAACGTGAAGGACAACGGGAGGGACTCGATCCGGAAGGCGCGTTCGAACGCCCGGGCAACGTCGCGGTGGGAGATGAACCGCACCTTGCCCGACTTGGTGAACCCGATGCGGACCGGAAGGCCGACGTCGCCCCTCATGATCGTCCCGCGCTTGCGCCTTCGGCACGGCCTGCTCGGGGCCCGCTCGGCGCGCGCCGACTTGCTCGCAACGCCGTCGCCGCCTCGCTCACGACACTGCCTGCGGTCGGGTCGGGCCGAGCAGCACGGGGATGGCGCCGCCGAGGCTCAGGTCCTGACCCGTCCCCTGGCTCCCCCCGGCCGGCGGGACCGAGGACGCGACGACGTGTTCGAGCGCGTAGTCGGTGCACACCCCGCAGTCGTAGCACGGCGTCCACCGGCAATCGGGGAGCCCGTGCGC
>JBDUBS010000143.1:0-9834 GCA_040003875.1 Acidimicrobiia bacterium
CTTCCGCTCATGCGACTCCGTCGCGGGCCGCTCGGGCCCCGGTTCGGGCGGGGCAAGCGCGACAGGATGATCGAACCGTTGACGTGACGGCGCGTTGGCAGTGCGCCCTGCTTCTCCTCACCTTCGGCCTCCTTGACGCGTCGGCTGCGAATCTCTCGGGCTGTCCCAAGAGTCACCGGTATGCTCCGTCGATGTCCGATGCGGTGACGGAACTCGGCCGACGCGCGCGGGCCGCGGCGCGGACGTTGGCCAAGGCGAGCACCGAGGCCAAGGACGCGGCGCTCGAAAGTGCGGCCGACGTGCTGTTGCAGTCGACGAACGAGATCCTGGCCGCCAACGCCGCCGATCTCGAGGCGGCGGCGGCCGACGGCATGGAGGCCGGCCCGCTCGACCGGCTCCGCCTGACCGAGGCCAGACTCGGGGCGATGGCCGACGGGCTCCGCAGCGTGGCCGCGCTGGCCGACCCCGTCGGGGAGATCGTGGGGGGCTGGGTCCGGCCCAACGGACTCGAGATCCAGCAGGTCCGGGTGCCGCTCGGCGTGGTGGCGATCATCTACGAGAACCGACCGAACGTCACGTCCGACGCCGCCGGCCTCTGTGTGAAGGCCGGGAATGCCGCGTTGCTCCGGGGGAGTGGGTCGGCCCTGCGATCCAACGTCGCGATCGCGACCGCGCTCCGCGCCGGGTTCGCGAAGGCGGGGCTGCCCGAGGACGCGTTGATCCTGGTCGACGACGCCTCTCATGAGGTGGCGATCGAGGTGATGCGGCTCACCGATTACGTCGACTGTCTGATCCCTCGCGGCGGTCCGTCGTTGATCGCATCCATCCGCGAGCACGCGACTGTCCCCGTCATCATCGACGGTGATGGCAACTGTCAGATCTACGTCGACGCCTCGGCGGATCTCGAACGCGCCGTCGACATCGTGGTCAACGCCAAGACCCAGCGGCCGAGCGTGTGCAACGCGGCCGAGACGCTCATCGTGCACGAAGCGATTGCGGCGGAGTTCCTCCCCACGGTTGCCGCCGCGCTCACCGCCGAAGGCGTGGAGTTGGTCGGCGACGATCGCGCCCGGTCCATCCTCCCCGCGGCAGGAGTCGCAAGCGAAGACGACTTCGCCCGTGAGTTCCTCGCGCTCAAGCTGAGCGTCGGGGTGGTGGACTCGCTCGATGCGGCGATCGACCACGTGAACCGGTTCAGCAGCGGACACACGGAGGCGATTCTCACGCGTGATCTCGATGCTGCTCGCCGCTTCGCCCACGAGGTGGACGCGGCGGCGGTCGTGGTGAACGCGTCGACGCGGTTCACCGATGGCGAACAGTTCGGGTTCGGTGCCGAGATCGGGATCTCGACCCAGAAGCTGCACGCCCGTGGGCCGATGGGATTGCAACAACTGACGACTGCGAAATACGTGGTCTGGGGTAGCGGACAAGTGAGGGCCTAGTGGCGGAACGTTTCTCTTCGGTCGACGATGTCGTCGAGCGGCTGCGCGGAGTGGATTACCTCTCCGACACCGGCATCGCCGGGGTGGTGTACCTCGCCGACCGGCTCGAGAAGCCCGTGCTCGTCGAGGGTCCAGCCGGGGTCGGCAAGACCGAGTTGGCCAAGGCGATCGCCGAGGTCACCGGCTCCCGCCTCATCCGGTTGCAGTGCTACGAGGGTCTCGACGAGTCGAAGGCCCTGTACGAGTGGAACTACAAGAAGCAACTGCTGCGGATCCAGGCCGACCGCGAGCACGAGGCCGACTGGGCCGCCGTTGAATCGGACATCTTCTCGGAGTCGTTCCTCCTGACCCGCCCGCTGCTCGAGGCCATCCGGTCGGAGGAGCCAATCGTGCTCCTCATCGACGAGGTGGACCGCGTCGAGGTCGAGACCGAGGCGTTGCTGCTCGAGGTGCTCTCCGACTTCCAGGTGTCGATCCCGGAACTCGGAACGATCAAGGGTCGTCAACGCCCGATCGTCATACTCACGTCGAACAACACCCGGGAGCTGTCCGAAGCACTGAAGCGTCGGTGCCTGTACCTTCACATCGACTATCCGGAGCTCGAACGCGAGAAGGAGATCGTGCGCGTTCGCGTGCCGGAGATCGACGAAGAGTTGGCCGAGCAGATCGCGCAAGTCGTCCGTTCGATCCGGTCACTCGACATCAAGAAGGCGCCGTCGATCTCGGAGACCATCGACTGGGCCCGGACGTTGCTGTATCTCGGTCACGATTCGGTCGATCAGCAAGTCATCGGCGAGACGCTCCACGTGCTGCTCAAGTACCAGACCGATATCGCGAAGGCTCGGAAGGAACTCGTCGACACGGTCGTTCCGACCGGGCGAACTTGATGTGCAGTTCGCGAAGCTGCAAGACGCGATGACGCGCAACCAACTGGAGGTGCCCTCGGGTGTCGGTTCGGGCGTGATGCTCGACGTGCTCCAGGGTTTCGTGCACGAGCTGCGCGCGGCCGGGTTACCGGTGTCGATGACCGAGAACCTCGACGCCATGCGCGGGGTCGAGCACATCCCGCTCACGGATCGCGACGCGTTCCGCGAGGTGTTGGCCGCCACGTTGGTGAAGCATTTCCGGCACCGCCGGGCGTTCGACACCGTGTTCGACGTGTACTTCGCGCTCTACTCGGGCGGGATCGGTGACGAAGGCGACGGGGGCGAGGGCGACCCGGCCAATCAGGACCAGGACTCCGGTGGCGTGCCCGGTCAGCAGGGCAGCGGGGGTGCCGGCGAGGGCGTGAGCAACGAGGCGCTGGCCGAGATGCTGCTCTCCGCGCTCATGAACATGGACCGCGAGCAGCTCCGTCAACTCGCGGCCATGGCGGTCGCTCGCTACGCCGGGATGGAACCGGGGCGGCCCGTCGGCGGGACCTACTACCTCTACCGGACGCTGCGGCAACTCGACTTCGACGGCCTCGCCGCCAAGATGATGGAGCAGCGGACCCCCAATGCGGGCGAGGAACCGCCCGACGAACTGTCGACCCGATTCGAGAACGAGGAATTCCAAGCCCGACTCAAGGAGTTCCGGGAGCTCGTCGAGGCCGAGATCCGCCGTCGGCTGGTGGCCGATCGCGGCGTCGAGGCCATGGCCCGCACGCTGCGCAAGCCGCTGCCCGAGGACGTCGACTTCATGCACGCCTCCCGCGAGGAGATGGCCCAGCTCCAACGCGCGATCGAACCGTTGACCCGTGCGCTCGCGGCCCGGCTCGCGCAGCGGCGGAAGCGTCGCAATCGGGGTCAGCTCGACTTCCGCGCCACGGTGCGTCACTCGCTCTCGTACGGCGGGGTGCCGGCCGAACCGAAGTTCAAGAACCCGCGGCCGTCGAAGCCCGAGATCATGGTCGTGGCCGACATCTCGGGATCGGTGGCGAGCTTCGCCCGCTTCACCCTGCAGTTCGTCTACGCGATGGCGGGGCAGTTCTCGAAGGTGCGGTCATGGGTGTTCATCGACGGCATCGACGAGGTGACGCGGTTCTTCGACGAGTCGAACGAGATCTCCGAGGCCGTGCATCGCGTCAACACCGAGGCCGATGTGGTCTGGGTCGACGGCCACTCCGACTACGGCCACGCGTTCGAGTTCTTTCACGATCGTCACCTGAGTGAGATCACGTCGAAGACCGCGATCATCCTGCTCGGCGACGCGCGCAACAACTATCACGCGACTCAGAACTGGGTGTTGAAGGAACTCCGCCAGAAGTCGCGCCGGCTGTACTGGCTCAATCCGGAGCCGCGCGGTTACTGGGACACCGGCGACTCGGTCGTCTCCGAGTACGGGCTGTACTGCGACGGCGTCTACGAGTGTCGCAACCTGCGTCAGCTCGAACGCTTCGTCGCCGCCGTCATCGAGGCGTAAGCGTCGGGTTGGTCACCGGCTCGTTGAGGTCGATGTAGGTCCCGGCGTGCTGTCCGCCGGTGCGGGTCCGACGGGTCTGACGGGAATAGCGGACGATGCTGTAGATCGCTCGGAACCCGTCCTTCCAGCCGATCTTCTTGCCCTCGTCGTAGGTGCGTCCGGAGTACGAGATCCCCACCTCGTAGATGCGCCAGCCACCAGCCGCGACCTTGGCGGTGATCTCGGGTTCGATCCCGAACCGGTTCTCCTCCAAAGTGATGCTCTGGAGCACTTCGCGGCGGAATGCCTTGTAACACGTCTCCATGTCGGTGAGGTTCAAGTTCGTGAACATGTTCGATGCGATGGTGAGCAGCCGGTTGCCCACGGAGTGCCAGTAGTAGAGGACGCGGTGGGGCCGACCGGAGAGAAACCGCGAGCCGTAGACGACGTCGGCCTTGCCCGAAAGCATCGGCTCCAAGACCGTCCCGTATTCCTCGGGGTCGTACTCGAGGTCGGCATCCTGGACGATCACGAACCGTGACGTGGCCTCGGCGAAGCCGCGCCGGAGCGCCGCGCCCTTCCCCTGGTTGACCGTCTGCTCGAGGAGCCGGACCCGTGGGTCGGTGACGGTACGGACCTCGGCGATCGTCTCGTCGCTCGATCCGTCGTCGACGACGATGACCTCTTCGACGTACGGCGAGGCCAGCACCGATCGCAGCACCGTCCGCACCGTGGCGGCCTCGTTGTAACAGGGGATCACGACGGACAGGCACCGCGGTTGGCTCATTCCGTCAGTTTTGCCGCTCGGCCGGGTGCGCGTTGGATCCTCCGCTCAGGCCGGCGGTGAGACGGTCCGGACCCACTCGGGTCGAGGCGGCGTCTGCGAGATCGCCCAGCGCCCGGACCAGCTCGAGCTCACCCGTCCCGAGTCCCGTGGCCCGACCGATCGCGAGGATGATGCCGTCGGTCCCGACGGGGTGCAGGAACACCGCAGTCGCAGTGGGTTCCGCCGGCGCAGTGTCCGTCCCGACGACGACATCGCCCCCGTCGAGCACCGAGCACCAATCCGCTCGCACCGCAGCCCGAGCCGACGTCGCGAGGACCTCGAAGACTGCGGCGTCGTCAACCGCCCGGCAAAGCGCGATGGCGGTCTTGTAGGCGTCGAGGCGGGGTTCGGGGAGGGCGGCGACGACGGTGACGGATTCGGTGACCGTGCCGTCGACCTCGGCGATCTCGCGGGCCAGCGCGGCGATCACGTCGCCGTCGGGGAGGACCACGGCCAACTCGTCGAGGGCGACGCCGCCGGTTCGGTCGAGGACCTCGATGCCGACGATGTCGCCTCGCAGCGCACCGACCCGAGATGCGACGAGACCCAGCGCACCGGGCCGGTCGGGCACCCGGACCCGGATGAGGGCGAGACAGTTGGCCATGGCGCAACCCTACGAGGTGGGTGGCCCGGCCCGGCCTGGGAGGTACCGCTTCCTAGAATCAACCGGATGCGTGTGGGGATTTACGGTGGGACGTTCGATCCCGTTCATGTCGCGCACCTCGTGGTCGCCGGTGACGTCCGCCAGGCGCTCGAGCTCGACGAGGTGTGGCTCGTGCCGGCCGGTGATCCGTGGCAGAAGCGGGGCGCGGTGGTCGCGGACAAGGAACTGCGAGCCGAGATGTGCGAGTTGGCCACCGCCGGGATCGTCGGCATCGGAGTATCGAGGGTCGAGGTGACGCGAGAGGGGGCATCGGTCACGGCCGATACGCTCGAAGACCTGTCGGCCCCTGATCGGGAGTTGTTCGTGATCCTGGGTACCGACGCGGCCGCGAACATGCCCACCTGGCGTCGACTCGAAGCGACCCGCGAGCTCGCGGCGATCGTGGTCGTGGAACGCGACGGAGAACACGCCGACGTACCGGGCCCGGACTGGGAGTTCCAGCGCGTGCACATTCCCCGACTCGACGTCTCGTCGTCCGACGTTCGCGCCCGCCTGGCGGCCGGCCGTCCGATCGACGGTCTCGTGCCTGCCCCCGTGGTGGAGTTCATCCACACGCACGGCCTTTACTCATGACCGACACCGAAGACGAACCGCCGACCCGGACGCGCGCCGAACGCCGACAGGACCGATCCCGGACGCCGCGCCGCCGCGCCGGGCGTCGTCCGGCCGCGAGCGACGCTCCCGCATCTGCGCCGGAAGCTGCCGCGCCCGCCCGGACCGAGGTCGAGACCGATCCCGCCCCGCCTGCGTCGGTGCAACCCCTGGACTCGCAGCCGCGGGCTGCGAACGAATCGGTGGGACTGACGCGCCGAGAACGGCGCGAGCTGCGCGAGGCACAGGCGCGTCGCAAACCGGCGCGACGCCGTCCCGAGGCCGTTCCTCCGGCGGTCGTCGCCGATCCCCACGTCGATCTCGTGGAGCACGAGCTCGCGGCACCACCGCCCCCGGCCGTCGCCGCGCCGGTCATGGAGAACCCGGTCATCGAGAACCCGGTCATCGAAAACCCGGTCATCGAAAACCCGGTCATCGAAAACCCTGTGACCGAACCGCCGGCGGCTCGGGTGTCAGCGCCGCCGATCGGGTCCCGGCGCGCTCGGCGGCTCGACGCGCCGGCGCCCGGTCAGGCCCGACGCTCGGCCCCCGGCGGTCGCACTCGGCGCGCCCCGGCTCGACCGGACCGAAAGTTCTGGACCCGCGTGGTGCCGCTCATCGGAGTCTGCCTCGCCCTCCTCGTTGCGATCGGTGCGGTGATGCGCTCATCGGACGACGGCGGATCGCCCCGGCGCGCGGCGGCGGTCTCGCCCTCCGGGACGCCGACCAAGACGCTGCTTCTCGTGCATCACAGCGCCGCGTTCGGGAACGACCTGATCGTGCTCGTCGGCCGGGAGCAGAACCGCGGGTCGGTCCTCATGGTGCCCGGCGCCACCCAGCTCGACGTCCCTTCGCTCGGGGTCGCCACTCTCAGCGCGGTCCCGGTCGACGACAACGGTGCCGGCCTCGCCAACAGTGTCGAGAACGTGGTGGGCGTCGGGATCGGCAAGACCGCGGTCCTCGACGATGCCGGGCTCACGGCGGTCCTCGGCCCGGCGGCGGCGGTGCCGGTCACGCTGACGAATCCGGTCGAGATCGTCGGCTCGGCCACCAAATACGGCGCGGGCGCGCAGCGGGTCTCGGCCGCGCAGGCGTCGGAACTGATGAGCGGTCCGCAGGCCGTGAACGAGTTGGACCGACTGGTGACCGCAGCGGCCGTCATCGACGGTTGGCTCACCCGCCTCCAGGATGCATCGGTCGCGCAGCGCACGCTCGCGCTCTCGGGCGACCTGGCTCCGATGGTCGCGGCCGCCACGGCCCAGGACGGTCATCGCATCGACACGCTGCCCGTGGATTCGATCGCGACCGGGGGTGGCGAGCGCTTCGGGGTCCGAAACGCCGAGTTGGAGCGCTACGTCGCGCGGTCGTTCTCCGAAGACCGGTTGGGCACCGGCAACCGACGTCCGCGCGTCGAGGTGCTCAACGGCACCGGGTTCCTCGGCGTCGCCCAAGCCGTCTCCGAGGCCATCGTGCCGGCGGGGGGAAAGGTGACGCTGACCGAGAATGTTCCCGGCTTCGGC
Organism: Acidimicrobiia bacterium; assembly: GCA_040003875.1. Taxonomy (GTDB): domain Bacteria; phylum Actinomycetota; class Acidimicrobiia; order IMCC26256; family JAENVU01; genus JAENVU01. The sequence goes on from JBDUBS010000143.1 coordinate 7,426, forward strand.
GTGCCGACGACCCAGATCGTGTACTACAAGGACAGTTGGCGGGCCGGCGCGCAGCGGCTGCTCGACGCAATGAAATGCGGCTCGCTCCGCAAGGCGAGCCGTGACCTCGGGATCTCGGACGTGACCATCGTGGTCGGTCTCGATTGCCCGCAATACGGAGTACCCGGAGGAAACAACTGAACGCCACCGAAATCGCCATCGTCGCGGCCCGTGCCGCGGCCGAAAAGCTCGCCACGGACGTCGTCGTGCTCGAGGTCGGGGACATCATCGGCATCACCGAGGCGTTCGTGCTCGCGTCGGGGTCGAACACCCGCCAGGTGAAGGCCATCTGCGACGAGGTCGAGTTCGCGTTGAAGGTCGAGGCCGACCTCTCCCCGCGGAGTACGGAGGGGCTCGCCGACGCGTCATGGGTCCTGATGGATTACGGCGAGCTGGTGGTGCACGTGTTCGGTGTCGAGACGCGCGAGTACTACGACCTCGAACGGTTGTGGTCGGACGCGCCGCGGGTCGACTGGGACCCGGGGCACCGCGCGGTGAGCTGACCGATCAGGTCGGGTCGAACTCGATCCAGGGCCGCATGTGCACCTGGCGCTCGGCCAGACCGGCCTTGAGCTCGCGAACCCCCACGTTGCGGTCGAGTCGGGGTGAGTACAGGATCGAGCTGATGATCGCCGCACTCGCGCCACCATCGGTGAGTCCGGCCGCGATGTGGTCCACCGTCCCCGCGCCGCCCGAGGCGATGACGGGGACGGGGACGGCGTCGGCCACGGCCCGGGTGATCGTCAGGTCGTACCCGGCTGCGGTGCCGTCGCCGTCGATGCCGTCGACCACGATCTCGCCCGCGCCGAGGTCGGCACCTCGCTTGACCCACTCGACTGCGTCCATGCCGGTGGCGGTGCGGGCACCGTCGATGAAGACCTCGTAGCCGCTCGGGAGCGATTCGCTCACGCCGACCCGCTTCACCTGGGTGGAGAGCACGATGCACTGGTTGCCGAACGCCTCGGCCCCGGCCCGGATGATGTCGGGATTGCGGACGGCCATGGAGTCGATACTGATCTTCTCGGCACCCGCCTTGAGGACGGCGAACATGTCGTCGAGATCGCGGATCCCACCACCGACCGTGAACGGGACGAAGACGTGCTTCGCAACCGCGCGCACCGTGTCGAGGTCGATGACCCGTTGCTGCGCGCTGGCGAGGATGTCGTAGAAGACGATCTCGTCGATCTGGTCCGCATAGAGCTGTTGGGCGAGGTCGGCCGCGGGGGCGACGTCGATGTTGTCCTGGAAGTTCTGGGCCTTGGTGACCCGGCCGTCGATCACGTCGAAGCAGGCGATGAGTCGCTTGGTCAGCATTCCCGACCGTCCCAGGTCGCGAAGTTCGTGAGAATACGGAGACCGACCTCGCCGCTCTTCTCGGCGTGGAACTGGGTGGCGGCGACGTTGTCGGCGGCCACCATCGAACAGAAGTCGACGCTGTACGAAGTGGTGCCGAGCACGACCCCGGGATCGCCGGGCGTGGCGTAGAAGCTGTTGACGAAATAGCAGTACGGGTCGGCCGGAAGACCGGCGGTCAGCGGGTGGGGCCGCGAGAAGTCGACCCGGTTCCAACCGATCTGGGGGACGCGGTCGGTGGCGGGGAAGCGGGTCACAACCCCGGGAACCCAGCCGAGGGTGTCGGTGGGACCCTCCTCGCTCCGGTCGAAGATCACCTGGAGGCCGATGCAGATACCGAGGAACGGTGTATCGCCGTCGACCACCCGCGCTCGCAAACCGTCGATCAGATCCGACTCCTGGAGCGACGACATGGTGGCGCCGGCTGCGCCCACGCCCGGCAGGATGATGCGATCGACGGCACCGATTTCGGCCCGACCGCTCACGAGCATGGCGTCGATCCCCAGGCGTGACAGCGCGAACATCACGCTGGGGGCATTGCCGGCGCGGTAGTCGACGACTCCGATCATGAGCGGTCGAGTCTAGGGAGCGTCGGCGGCGCGACTCCCAGAGAATCTGCCGTCGCCGCCGACGCGCGCGGTCGACTGGCGTGGGATCACTCGGATGGAAGGCCCACGAAGATGCCCAACTCGGTCATGGCCGCGTCGAAGTATTGGCTCGAAGCCGCAATCACGTTGTTGAACTGACCGAACAACTCGAAGCTGACCGTTCCGTACAGCGAGGCCCAGACGGTCAGCGCCCGCACGATGATGGATTCGGGGACCCCGGTGAATACGTCGGTCAGTCGGTCGAGGTCGAGCGCCAGTGCGCCGGTGGGGACGCGCGCGATCGGAGCCTCCGTCAGTACGCCGGCGGCGCCGGCATCGACCAGCAAGTGCGTGAGAACGAGCGCGACGCGCGTTGCCGGGGCGATGGTCGTGACCGGGGCTTGGTAGCCCGGCACGGGACTGCCGTCGG
>JBDUBS010000109.1:0-2929 GCA_040003875.1 Acidimicrobiia bacterium
CCACGTGGTCCGACTATCTCGACTGGGCGAGCGGCGAGAGGGAGCCACCCGAGTTCATGACCGCGGCCCGGGATTGGTGTCGGGCCAACTCGCCGTCGGCCGCGGGGGCCGCCGTCGAGCTGTGGGGCGACGTCCAACTGACGAACGCGGTGTTCACCGACTCGGGCGGCGTCGCCGCGCTGCTCGACTGGGAGATGACCGGGCAGGGTCCCGCCGAACTCGATCTCGGGTGGTTCATCGCGCTGCACGAGATGACGATCGAGCAGAACGGCGAGTCCCTTGCCGGCCTGCCGACGCGCGCCGAGATCCTCGATTGCTATGAAATCGCGGCGGACCGCACGGTCGCGGACCTCCGCTGGTTCGAGGCGTTCGCGCTGCTCCGGAGTGGTTCGATCATGGTGCGCATGGCGCGGATCCTCGCCGCGCAGGGAATCGACGATGCATGGCTGGTCACCAGCAACCCCACCGCGACCGCGCTCGACCGGGTCATCTGATCGTCAGAGGAACGACGCCTCGGCGGTGAGGCCCATTGCCGCGTCGGCGCCCGCCACGATCGACTGCAGGTTCCCGATCCCGACCCCGCCGCCGACGGGGTCGTCCACCCGGATCACGCAGTCGCGGTGCTGGTGCACGCGGCGCGCCGTTTCCGGGTCGGCGCAATCGGCGAAGTACTCGCCCTCCGTGTGTAACCGGCCGCGCCACTGGCCGTGGGACTGTCCGTCGAAGCCGTGGTACAGGCCGGTACCGAGGTGGAACCCGGTCTCGGAAACGGGTGTGACGGTCAGCGGGCGCAGGCTGCCGTCGCCCATCGTCATGCTCACCGTGCCACCCGTGAACCGTCGGTTGTGGTCGTCGAAGGTGAGGTCGGGCACCATCGCGATGAACTGCTCGCGTCGGCCATCCGCATGTTCGACACCACCCTGCATCTCGATGCGGGACCAGGTGCCGATCGAGTGCCGCTGGTAGTACCAGTGCAATGCGTACCGGGAGCCGTCGGGGCGGGTGCAGAGGACCGGGCACCAGTTGACGAGCGTGGCCACACCCTCGGGTACCGGGGCGGGTGCGATGTCGGGCGGCGGTGTCCCCACTTGGTAGCGGACGCCCCACGAGTGGTCGCGCGTGCTGATCCAGTCGTCGAACTCGGTGCGGGTGCCGTCGATGTCGACCCAACCGGTCGCGGTGCCGGTGTGGTGGTAACGCACGATGTCGGCGTCGAGGCGGGCCCCGTCGCGTGACCGGTGGTGCTCGCGGTTCTCCATGACCGGCGGGACCGCGGCGGTGAAGGTCCAGTCGAAGCAGATGGGGAGGGTGTCGTTGGGTGCGAGCGCGAAGTGGATCACCTCGAGCGGTTCGAGGACTTCGTAGGTGATCGGACCGGCCATGGTCGCGTGCGGGTCCTTCCCGAGTTCCCGACTCGCGCGCACCGTCCACTGCTCGACTCCGCGCGAAATGCCTGCGTACGCGTCCATCACCCCGCGGTTCGGGTACTTGCCGATCCCGAAGGCGAGTTGGAGCGAACCGTCGGGTGCGCACGCCATGGCGCAGACCTTCTCGGTCCAGGACCGGTCCGACTGTGCGACGGTGGCGAAGGTGTCGGTGATCTGGTGATGGAACGACTCATCGGCGCTCGTCAACGGTCCAATGGTCGGCATCGTTCAGCTCCGGTCGACCGCGGGTTCGTCGGCGCGGACGCCGCGGAGGCCGAACCAGGCCATCTCCGCGAGCCAGCGGGCAAGGCGATCTGGGTCGTCCTCACCCTCGTCGTTCGCGACCCGCCGGCTGGTCGCCTCGGCCATGCCCACCACCGCGTGGGCCAGTGTTCGGCGTTGCTCGGTCGGTCCGTCGATCGCGATGAGATCCGCGATGAGGTCTGCGATCCGTTCGATCGTGGCGTCGGCGACGACTGCGAACTCTGGGTCGTTGCGGACCGACGCACCGAAGAGGACGCGGAACGACGCGCGGTGATCGGAGACGAAATGGAAGTACGCCGCGAACCCTTCCTGCACGCGCTCGCGGCCGGTCGCCGCGCTGGCCGTCGCGGCGACGAGTCGTCCGGTGAGGGACGTGTCGACCGCGTCGAGCAACTCCCGATAGAGGGCACGCTTCGAAGGGAAGTGCTGGTACACCACCGGTTTGGTGACGCCGGCAGCGTCCGCGATGTCCTCCATCGAGGTGGCGTGGAACCCTCGCTCCGCGAACAACTCGACGGCCACGTCGAGCAGCTGGGACTTGCGTTGTTCGGCGGGTAACCGCACCGCACCTCCACTCTTGACGCCTGCGGCGCCGGGCCGTCGGGCCTCGAACCGCCCCTGACGTGGTGGCTCCGGTCGCGAATCGTTGGTTTCGATGAGCGGTTCTCTAGCGGCTCGACTTCAACGGCATCTCGTAGCGATCGTCGTGATCGAAGTTGCGGGCGAAACGATCGGCCAGATGGCTGGCCTCGTCGTCGGTCAGCGGGAAGTCCGACGCAGCGGCGTACTCGCGGACTTCGTCGACGTCGACACACGTGGGGAGCACCGTCGCGAAGAGCGGGTTGGCGAGGATGCCCGCGATGGCGGCCTGACCGCGGGTGCGGCCGGTGCCCTCCCAGAGGAACGACAGGGTTTCTGCCTTCTCGAAGTTGTCGAGCATGTTCTGCTTGTTGCGGTGGGCGCGGTGGTCGCCGGCCGGGAACACGGTGTCGGGGGTGGCCTTGCCCGAGAGCGTGTCCGATGCGTGCGGCACGCGGGAGATCAGGCTCACCGAACCGTCGGCGACCTTCGGCTCGCGGGCGAAAGTGAGCCCGGGCTCCTGCTCCAGGATGTTGAACACCGTCTGCAGTGAACAGATGTCGCGTCGGCGCACCGACTCGATGCCTTCCTCGACCCATCCGATCGCCGGGCCGAGTGCGACGCCGAGCGCCAGCACCTTGCCCTCGGCGACCAGCGCG
>JBDUBS010000046.1:0-9816 GCA_040003875.1 Acidimicrobiia bacterium
GTCGAGTCGCTCGCGCAGGAGCGCGGACTCGAACTCGACCTCGTGCCCCAGGACCTCGCCGGACGCGTGCAGGCGTTGCAGAACTACGACTTCATGGACGACGCGGCACGGAAACGGTTCGAGGAGTTGATGGACGAGCTGCGTCAGCAGCTCATGCAGAGCTACTTCAACCAGATGTCCGAGGGAATGCAGGACGTCTCGCCGGAACAGCTGGCGCGGATGAAGGACATGCTCGCCGAGCTCAACCAGATGCTCGAACAGCGCGAAGCAGGCCATGAGCCCGACTTCGCCGGGTTCATGGAACGCCACGGCGACTTCTTCCCCGAGAACCCGCAGACCCTCGACGAGCTGCTCGAGCAGATGGCGCAGTCGATGGCCGCGATGCAACAGCTCCTCAACTCCATGACCCCGGAGCAGCGGGCCCAGCTCCAGCAACTCGCCGACTCGCTGCTCGAGGACATGGATCTGCAGTGGCAGATGGGGGAGCTGTCACGGAATCTCCAGCAGGCGTTCCCCAACATGCCGTGGGGTCGTCAGCTCGACTTCAGCGGCGACCAACCCATGTCGATGGGGCAGATGTCGAGCGTGCTCCAGACCATCGGCGACCTCGACGGCCTGGAGCAGATGCTCTCGAACGTGACCCAACCGGGCCAGCTCGCGGAAGTCGATATCGACCAGGCACGTGATCTGCTCGGCAACGACGTCGCCCGTTCGCTGGAACGTCTCCAGGATATGGCCCAGATGCTCAAGGACGCCGGCCTCATCGACCAGCGCGACGGGCGTTACGAACTCACGCCGAAAGGGGTGCGGGCGCTCGGTCAGAAGGCGCTCGGCGACCTCTTCCGGAACATGATGAAGGATCGCGCCGGTCGCCACGAGGTCGAGCGCACGGGGATCGGCCACGAGCGGGCGTACGAGCACAAGCCCTACGAGTTTGGCGACCCGTTCCACCTCAACGTCGAGCAGACCGTCCGCAACGCGATCACCCGCCAGGGATCCGGCACGCCGGTGCGGCTCACGCCCGCCGACTTCGAGGTGGAACGCACCGAGGTGGTCACCCGCTCCGCCACCGTGTTGCTCCTCGACGTCTCGATGTCGATGCCGATGCGCGAGAACTTCCTGCCCGCGAAGAAGGTTGCGATGGCACTGCACTCGCTCATCACCACGCAGTTCCCGAGCGACTACTTCGGGCTCGTCTCGTTCGGTCGGGTCGCCCGCGAGGTGAAGCCGCAACTCCTGCCCGAACTCGGCTGGGACTTCGAGTGGGGCACCAACATGCAGCACGCGCTCCTGCTCGCGCGCACGCAACTCGAACGCGAGTCGGGAACGAAGCAGATCATCATGGTCACCGACGGCGAGCCGACCGCCCACATCGAGGGCGACGAGGCCGTGTTCCAATACCCGCCGTCGTACGCCACGATCGAGCAGACCCTCCGCGAGGTGCGGCGCTGCACCCGGGCCGGAATCACGATCAACACGTTCATGCTCGACGAGTCGCCCTACCTCCAGGACTTCGTGAAGCGGATGATGGAGATGAACCGCGGACGCGCGTTCTTCACCTCGGCCGACAACCTCGGCGACTACGTCCTCGTCGACTTTCTCGAGCAACGTCGCGCCCACCGTCGCGCGTCCTGATCGCCTCCCGATTGCCTCTCCGCTCACCCTCCTGAGTGTCATGCCCTCCGTGGGGCTCGCTCCGCGGCTGCTCGCCTCCGCGAGCTCCGGCTCGGGAGTTACCACCGAACCGTCTGTTCGCCTTGCTGCTTACGGCTCGGCCCTCTCCGCCGCATCGCGCTCCCGAGCGGAGCCTGAGGAGCGAGCCGCGAGGCAGCGAGCCCCGCGTGAGGCATGACCATCAGGACTGCGAGCGAACGAGCCATTTGGTGTTGGCGGGAAAAGTGGGGATATAGGTATTGCGGCCACCCCGGTCTTCCCGCAGGATGAGGGAATGCGTCGGATGGTGATCTTCACGTTTCCTGGGGGCCAGAGTCTCGACGTCGCCGGTCCGCTCGAGGTGTTCTGCGGTACCGAACGGTCCAGTGGCGCCGACGCGTACGCGGTGGAGGTCGTGGCCCCGCGAGCCGGTCCCCTCGTGACGATGAGCGGTCTGCGCCTGGTGGCCGACACCGCGCTCGAGGACGTCGGGGGACCGATCGACACCCTGATGATCGCCGGTGGCGATCGCGCGGGGATCGAGGGCGTCCTCGGCGAACCGGCCGTCATGGCCCAACTGAGCCGGCTCGCCGGATCGGCGCGTCGGGTGGCGTCGGTGTGCTCGGGCGCGTTCATCCTCGCCGCCACCGGCCTGCTCGACGGTCGCCGTGCCACCACCCACTGGTCCGCGTGCGGCGCACTCGCCCGGCGGTTCCCGGCGGTCACCGTCGATGCCGATCCCATCTTCGTGCGTGACGGTCGGTTCGCGACCTCCGCCGGAGTGACCGCGGGCATCGATCTCGCGCTCGCGTTCGTGGAAGAGGACGAGGGTCACGAATGCGCGATGGCAGTGGCGCGTCAGCTCGTCGTGTTCCTCAAGCGCCCGGGCGGACAATCGCAGTTCAGTGCTGCACTCAGTGCGCAGTCCGCTGATCGCGACGACCTGTCCGAACTGCAGGCGTGGGTGGCCGATCATCTCGACGACGACCTCTCCGTGGCCACCCTCGCGGCCCGAGCCGCGATGAGCCCGCGCAACTTCGCACGCGTGTTCCGTGTCGCGACCGGGGTCACGCCGGCGCGCTACGTGCAGCAGGCGCGGCTCGAAGCTGCCCGCCGCCGGCTCGAAGAGTCGGATCTCGGTGTCGACATGGTCGCGCGTCAGTGCGGCTACGGATCGGCCGAGACCATGCGACGGTCGTTCCTGCGCGCACTTCATGTGGCGCCGACCGACTACCGCCGCCGGTTCCACACGCTCGCCGGCGCCTGACACGACCTCACCAACGACACGACCTCACCAACGACAGGAAGGCCACACCATGGGCATCACGATCGGCATCGTCCTCTTCGACGACTGCGAAGAGCTCGACTGGGCCGGACCGTGGGAGGTGTTCACCATGGCGCGTCGAGATGGCGACCGGGTGGTGACCATCTCGGAGCGTGCCGAGCCGGTGCGGTGTCGGAAGGGGCTGCGCGTCCTCGCGGATCACACCTTCGCCGACGCCCCGGCGCTCGACGTCGTCCTGGTGCCCGGTGGTCAGGGTTCTCGGACCGAGCGAGCCAACCCGGCAATGATCGAGTTCCTCCGGCGGGTGGCGCCCGCCTGCATCTGGGTCACCAGTGTGTGCACCGGTGCGTTCGTCCTCCACGGTGCGGGGCTCGTGCGCAACCAGCGCGTCACCACCCATTGGGCGGCCCTCGATGAGCTTCGGAGGATCGCCCCTGACCTCGAAGTGCTCGAGGATGTCCGGTATGTCCGGGACGGCAACGTGGTGACCGCAGCCGGCGTCAGCGCCGGGATCGACATGGCCCTGTGGCTGGTGGGCCAGCTCGTCTCGGTCGACCACGCCCGCTTCACCCAGCGGGCTATGGAGTACGACCCGGCACCCCCGTACGCGGCGCTCGTGTAGCTCGGATCCAGGGCGCAACTCTGGGCCTCAAGCCGGTGTCTCCGGCCGTCGATGCACGGTCGACACCCGAGAGGCGACATGGACCAATTGCCCGTAGAGATCAGTCAGCGGATTCGGCACGAGGCGCGCGTCGCGGGCCTCCACGATCACGCGCCCTCGATCGAGATGGTCGAGCGCCGCCGGCTCCAGTTGTGGTCGATCATGATCCTGGTGATGATCGCGGTGGGCTTGGCGACGCTCGGCGTCTCCGGCGCGACCGGCAACGTCAGTTGGGTCACGGGTGAGCCGCTGGTCCTGGCCGGTGGAGTCGGTGTCCTCGCGATCGGATTCTCCATCTACGCCGTGGAGAAGGAGGTCCACCTCCACCGCTTGTCGCGCCTGTTGGTCGACGAACGACTCCTCAGCAACACGATGGCGCTGCAGATCCAGATGAACACCGCATTGTTCAACGCCGGTAAGGCACTGAACTCGGTGATGGACCTCGACGAAGTCCTCGACGCGATCCTCGCCAACGCGCTCGAGTTGCTCGGCGCCGCCGGTGGTTCCGTGATGCTGCTCGAGGACCAGACGGTGCTCCGGGTCGTCGCGGTGCAGGGAGAAGGCATCATCCGCGATGCCCGGATCCGGATCGGCGACTCGATCGTCGGACGCGTCGCCCAATCTCGCGACGCACTCCTCGCCAGTGCCGAGGTGGCGGCCGCGGACGCGGGCGGCGCCCTCGATTCCACGGCCGACGTCGGTGGGGCGATGTGTGTACCGCTCGTCAACCGTGGCCAACTCCTCGGTGTCCTCACCGTGCTCGCGGCGAAGACCGCCGAGTTCAGCGAGGACGAGTTGGCGGTGTTGAACCTCTTCGCCGAACCGGTTGCCGCCGCGACCGCCAAGGCCGGCCTCTACGAGGCGGAGCGGGCCAACGTCGCCAAGCTGCTCGAGTCCGACCGCATGAAGTCGCAGTTCGTCGCGTCCGTGAGTCACGAACTGCGGACTCCGATCACGTCCATCCGCGGTGCCGTCGCCGCGTCCCGCCGGACCGACATCCCCGCCCAGCGAGAGGAACTCCTCGACGTCGTGGACCGCCAGTCGGGTCGACTGCAGGCGATGGTCGAGGAGATGCTCGTCGCCGCGCGCATGCAAGAGAGCGCCAATCGACCGACGATGCAGCAGATCGATCTCTGCGCCCTCATCCGCCTGACCGCGCTCGACTCGCACGTCGCCGGTCGTCCGGTGGACCTCGAACTCCCGCAGTCGTGCTCCGTGCGGTCCGAGCCCGAGGCGCTCCGCCGGGTGCTGACGAACCTCATCGAGAACGCGCACAAGTACGGATCGGACCCGATTCGGGTCGCGGTCCAGGTGGCCGACGACCAGGTCGTCATGTCGGTCATCGACGCCGGGCCCGGGGTCTCACCGGAGGAGCGCGAGCGGATCTTCGAACGGTTCTACCGGTCGGACCCGAACGGCACGAAGCCCGGCATGGGGCTCGGACTCTCGATCGTGCGGGGTCTGGTGGAGTCGTGCGGTGGGACAGTGTGGGTCGAGGACGCCCCCGGTGGTGGTGCGGCCTTCCGCGTCGCACTTCGCGCCAGCTTCGTGATGGAAGCACCGGCGGAGTCGGTCCATGTCTGAGCGTCCGAAGATCCTCATCGTCGACGACGAACCCGACGTGCTGCTGACGCTGCGGATGATCCTCGAATCGGAAGGCTTCGATCCGATCCTCGCGGCCGACGGCGAGACCGCGCTGCGCCGCGTCGACGACGAGCATCCCGACCTGGTCGTGCTCGACATCATGATGCCGGTGCTCGACGGCTGGTTCGTGCTTGCCGAACTCGGCGGACGACCCGTCCATCCGAGCGTGGTCGTGTGTTCGGCCAAGTCGGGCGATACGGACCGCACCCGCGCCGACGACCTCGGCGCCTCCGAATACGTGACCAAGCCGTTCGAACCGGACGATCTGGTCGACGTGATCCGGGCCGTGCTTGCGCGCAACACCGCCCCGGTCTGACCGGTTCCGGCGAATCGCGCCACCCGGCCGCCACGGACGGTGGTCTCGCCGCCGGGCTCCGCTGACGAATTCCTTCGGGAAAACCGCATCTTCCACTTGCACGGGCGGGTTTTCGCGGTCAGAGTGACATCGTTGTAATTCCAAAGGCGTCATTATGTGCCATCGGCGTCATATCGGAGAGGGGATCGCCGGTGAGGGAAATGATCGTTGCGCATGTCCAGTCGAGTGAGTCGGGCGAGAAGCGCTGGCAGGAACGGGCGAACTGTCTGGGGGTGGATCCCGATCTCTTCTTCCCCGAGCGCGGCGCCTCGACGCGAGAGGCGAAGTCGGTGTGTTCCAACTGCGAGGTGCGGGTCGATTGCCTCGAGTACGCGCTGGTGAACGGCGAGAAGTTCGGTATCTGGGGCGGCCTGAGCGAGCGCGAGCGTCGTCGTCTACGTCGCCAGCGGGCCCTCGCCCGGCGCGCGGCTTCCGTCGCCACCGCCTGACCCTCCGGGTCGGGCACGGGGGATCAGGCGTGTGACGCTCGGGCCTCGATGGTGTCGGCGTCGGTGAGACCGGACCACGCCCGGAACTCATGCCCGCACCGAGCGAGTTCGGCCGCGGGCACGAGACCCACCAGCTCGACCCGCCGGGCGGCGACGCCGGCGCGCTCGGCCAGCCGCCGCACCTCGGTGCACGCTCTCTCCATCCCGGTCGCGCCCAGGTCCACCAGGTTCATGCTCACTTGGACGATGCCCGGACCGTCGAGCGCGAATCCGAGCGCCCGCACACCAGCGAGCCCGCCGTCGCGCTCGCGAATCGCAGTCGCGATACTGCGGGCGAGCGCGAGGTCGGCCGAGTCGAGATCTACGGTCACCGCGATCATCGGCGGTCGGGCTCCGACTGCCGCGGCACCGAGTCGGGGATCCGGAACCGACGGGCCGAGATCGGGACGGAGCCGCGCGAAGGCATCGCGCCGGACCGTGGGGAGGGTGCGCCCGTCTGCAGCCGCGTCGTAGAAGAACACCGGCACGTGGTGCGTGCGCACGAGCCACGCTGCGAACGCACGCGCGGCGGCGACCGCGACGTCGGCGGGAGTTGGCGCGAGCGCGACGAACGGCACGACGTCGACGATCCCGAGTCGTGGATGCACGCCGACGTGGTCGGCCAGGTCGAGATCGGCGAAGGCGACGTCGACGATGCGGCGGGTCGCGGCCTCGGTCCGACCCGAGTCGGGTGCCGCGACCGTGAAGACACTGTGGTGGTGGTCGGGGTCGCGGTGGACGTCGAGGAGCGCCGGGCCGGCCGCAGCGCCGATCGCGTCGATGATGCGTCGGTCCTGACCTTCTGAGACGTTGACGACGGACTCCAGCACGCCGCCAGGGTAGGTGCGGCGCACCGGAAAGCCCGACCGTGTGCGACCACCCTCGTAGAGTCGGGGCGTGCGGTTCGGGCTGGCGCTTCCCCATTACGACTTCTCGATCGCGGGCGAACATCCGCTGTCATGGGCGACGGTGTGCGCCGTCGCGCACCAAGCCGAGGACCTCGGGCTCGATTCGCTGTGGGTGAGTGACCACCTCTTCCTCGATATCGGCAAGTACGGCGGGAGCCCGGAGCCGCAGGCGGCCTTCGAGCCGATCGTCACCATCGCCGCGCTGGCGCGTGAACTCGACCGCATCCGGCTCGGCACGCTCGTCTTCTGCGAGGCCCTACGGCCGGCATCGGTGTTGGCCAAGGCCCTCGCCACACTCGACCGCATCTCGGGTGGCCGCATCGACGTCGGGCTCGGCGCCGGGTGGTACGAGCCCGAGTACGCCGCGATCGGCATGGACTTCCCGGCCCCCGGCGAACGGCTCGCCCGACTGCGCGAAGCACTCGAGGTGCTCAAAGCCCTGCTCAGTGAGGAGGGAGGTCCTCTGGTCTTCGACGGTCGCTACCACCACACCGACGGCGCCCGGAACTTTCCGACCGCGGTGCAGCGCCCGCGCCCCCCGGTCTTCGTCGGCGGAAAGGGCGACCGGTTGCTGCGCCTGGTTGCGGAGCGAGCCGACGGGTGGAACACCTGCTGGGTCTGGACTCCCGAGGACTACGCCGAACGGCGGTTGGTGCTCGAACGGGAATGCGAACGGATCGGCCGGGATCCGGCGTCGGTCTGGTGCTCGCTCGGGCTCTACGCCCTCTGCGGCGAGGACGAAGCCGATCTGGAACGCCGGTTCGAGCGCCTGCGGCAGTCGACCCCGGCGGGCGTGCTCGATCGCGTCAGCCTCGAACAGTGGCGTCAGGGTCGGTTGGTCGGCACGGTCGAGCAGGTGCGGGAGCAACTCGGAGTGTGGGGCGACCTCGGCGTGGAGAGCGTGATTCTCGGGGTCGGTGCGGTGCCGTTCCACCTGGGCCACCGCGACGATCTGGTGTTGCTCGCCCACGCGGTCGGTGCGACCGAACCCCCGCCGGCGGCGGGGTAGTCTGCGTGCGTCCGCCACCGGAAGGGCGACCGTCTCATGAACCTCGGACCGACCGAACTGCTCATCGTGCTCCTCGTCGTACTCGTGCTGTTCGGCGGGGCCAAGATCCCCAAGCTGGCCCGTTCTCTCGGGACTGCGCAGCGAGAGTTCAAAGCCGGCCTCGATGAAGGCGGTAAGGACGAGCCCTCGAAGCAGGACCAGACGAAGCCCGACGCCTGAAAACTCCCTTTTCACTGGCTCCAACGTTCGTCGTCCCAAATATTCGGGATTGACCGGGAACCCATTCTCCCTCCGGTGTCGTTGACTTGTCGTCGGATGGTGTGCCCACATGGGAAGAGGTCGCCCGTGATCACGGGCGGTTCCTCTACAACGTGGCATACCGCCTGACCGGCAACGTCGAAGACGCCCGGGATCTGGTTCAGGAGTCGCTGTTGCGGGTCCGTCGAGGTCTTGCGACCTACGAACCGGGTTCCCTCGAAGGATGGTTGGCTCGGATCGTGACGAACGTGTTCCTGGACGAGATGCGCAAGAAGCAGCGCCGTCCCGTACACGCACTGCCCGAGAATCCCGATCTGGTGCTGCCGCCGTCGATCGCCGCGGACAAAGCTTCCGACGCCGCCGGCCTCTCGACCGAGATCCAGGAGGCGATCAACTCGCTGCCGGAGGAGTTCCGCATCCCGTTGGTGTTGTGTGATGTCGCCGACCAGTCCTACGAGCACATCGCGACCACACTCGGTGTGCCGATAGGAACCGTGCGATCTCGATTGCATCGCGGCCGGAAGCTGCTGCGGGCCGAACTCAGCACCCGGGGGGTGCTCGCGTGAACGACGACCAGACCAGCGATTCGATCGCAGACGACGCGCGCATCTCCGCGTGGCTCGACGGCGAACTGGATCCGCCCGCTCGGGCGGAACTCGAGGCGCGGTTCGCCGCAGAACCGGCTTGGTCACGCGCTCGTGACGAGACGGCGTCGGTGCGCGATCTCGTGCGCGCGCTCGAGGTCGTCGAACCACCGGCGGGATTCCTGGAGTCGCTCGTTGCTCCCGATGTTGGTGCATCGGTGGTCGATATCGATTCGGCCCGCCGTCGTACCCGCAGGTCGACGGGCGTGATGACCATCCTGGCGGTGGCGGCCGCGTTGTTGATCGCGGTGGTCGTGCCGGACCTGACTCGGGCCAAACCCGCGCTCGCGACCGATGTCCGACTCCACCAAGCGGGTGTGGCCGCGTCGGGCGACCCGGTCTCGGGTCTTGCTCCGCTAGGCGCGTCGATGAGGCTGGGTCGATGACCCGGTCGCGTGCAGGTTGGCGGACCAGTCGCGCCACCGGCGCACTCTGCCTGGCGGCGACGGTGTTGACCGTCGGTTTCGCCGTGACCGCGCCGAGTGGCGGCGCCACCGAAGCGAACCCCGCCAATGAGCAGTTCGATCGAGCGCGAGCCGCAGTGCACGATTACGAGTTCCGGGGGTCGGTCCGGATCTGGTGGCGGGACCACGACAGGAGTCGGACCGCCACGATCGGCGTCGTCGCCACCAACGGGAGCTTCCAGGTCGAGGATGGTCGGGTGCTCGCCGACGGCGGCCGGGCGTGGTTGCGAGCCGGGCATGGTTGGACGACCTTGTGGTCCGATCCCCACGACGTCGGTGCGCCGAGCGTGGCGAAGAAGTACACGGTGGTTCGCGGCGCGGGACCGGCGATCGTCGAACGACCCACGCGGCTGCTCGACATACGCCGCGACCATCGCACCGTCGAGCGAGTCGCGTTCGACCGAGAAACCGGACTCGTGTTGGGACGCGATCGGTTCGACAATTCGG
>JBDUBS010000114.1:0-9806 GCA_040003875.1 Acidimicrobiia bacterium
GTTCCACGTTGGCCCGCAGGAAATCGACCTTCTGACCGATGTCGAAACGGCCGTCGGTGAACACCTGGCCGTACACCGTCTGGTCCTGGTTCAACAGACCGATCGCGTCGGTGAGCTGGATTTCGCCGCCCGCGCCGGGTTGCGTGCGGTCGATCGCCTCGAAGATCTCCGGGGTGAAGACGTAGCGGCCGATCACCGCGAGCGTCGATGGTGCCGCCTCCATCGTCGGCTTCTCGACGATCGACTTCACCTGCACCAGCGAGTCGTCGACCTGCTCGGGCTCGACACACCCGTAGGCGGAGATCTCTTCGGGCTTGACGTCCTTCAACGCGAGGACGGACCGGCCGTACCGGTCGTGCACGTCGAGCATCGAGCGGAGGAGTTCGGAGTCGTCGACCATGATGTCGTCGCCGAGCATCACTGCGAACGGTTCGTCACCGACGTGCTCACGCGCGATCGACACCGCGTGTCCGAGCCCGCGTGGATCCTTCTGGCGGATGTAGTGGATGTCGCCGAGCTCGGACGACTCCTGCACCTCCTTGAGGAGGTCGGTCTTGCCCTGCTGCTCGAGATAGAACTCGAGTTCGAAGTTCCGGTCGAAGTGGTCCTCGATCGCGCGCTTGCCGCGTCCGGTGATGATCAGGATGTCGGTGAGGCCGGCACGGACCGCCTCCTCCACCACGTACTGAATCGACGGCTTGTCGACGACCGGGAGCATCTCCTTCGGCTGGCTCTTGGTGGCCGGAAGGAACCGGGTCCCGAGCCCAGCGGCGGGGATGACGGCTTTGCGGACGCGCGGATTCATCGGGACGACAACCTCATACAGACGGACGGTACATCTTCTTCCGGTGTCATCGGCACGAGATCGGGGTCAATGAACCTCGGAATCGGGGCCGTCGTCGGGGGCAATCGACGCCGGGTCGGTACGCAACTCTGCCCCGCGCACCAGGCGCCGCAGGTTCGGGAGGTGGCGCAGCACGACCAGGCCCGCGAGCCCACACGCCAGGCCGATCTCCCACCCCGGTCGGCCCGTGAGCGCCACACCGACGGGGAACAGCAACGCGACGATGAGCGACCCGACCGACGCCAGCTTGAGGACCCGGGCCGCGAGGAACCACACGACCGCCAGGACCGCGCTGACGAGCGGGTTGAGGACCGCGAGCATCCCGCCCGCGGTGGCGACGCCCTTACCCCCCTTGAACCGGCGGGTGACCGGATACGTGTGGCCCAGCACCGCCAGGATCCCGAGGACGTACGCCGCCGCCCGCCCGCTCGCCGCGAGCCCGACCCCAGCCGCGACTGCACCCTTGGCGAGGTCACCGGCCATGACGAGGAGTCCGGCCTTCCACCCCATGATCCGGGCCACGTTGGACGCACCCGGGTTCCCCGATCCCTCGGCGGTCACATCGTGGCCACCGGCCCGCGCGACGAGGACGGCGGTCGGGAACGTACCGAGGAGGTAAGCGGGCACCGCGAGCAGAGCGATCACGGCTGCATCACTCACGAATCTCGCCCTTTCTCGTCGAAGCGACCGGTCGGTCCTCGCATATTCAAGGCTACGGGGCTTCGGGTAGCATTGATGGTCCCCGTTCCCGTTCGAGGTCGCACGCGAAATGCCCACCTACGAGTACGTCTGTTCGAAGTGCGACGAGCACATCGAGGTGTACCAGACCTTCAGCGAAGAACCCTTGAAGCGGCATTCGGGGTGCGGTGGCAAGCTCACCAAGGTGCTCGGCGCGGTGGGCATCGTGCTCAAGGGTTCCGGGTTCTACCGGACCGACAACCCGTCCTCGTCCCGGCGCAGCGCCGAGAAGTCCGACAGCTCGACCAGCTCCTCGAGCAGCTCGTCGGAGTCCAAGTCGAGCGACTCGACGAGTTCGGACTCGAAGAGCACGAAGTCCGAGAGCACGAAGTCCGACGGCAAGTCCTCGGGCAGCAAGACGGACAAGAAGGCACCCGCCAAGACCTGATCACGCGCTGATCACGGCCGGAGGGTGACGACCCACCGGACCGGCACCACTCGCGGCCTCGCCGCCCGTGCTTCCCCGGAATCGACACTTCGACTCTGGGGGTCTCCCATGTTCCGTCGCTCACCCCGTACCGCCCTCCTCTGGGCGGCTGCCCTGCTGGTGGCCGGTCTCACCGCGGTCACCGTCACCACCTCGCTCGCGTCCTTGCGCCACCAGGATTCGGCGTACGGCAGCCTGCACACCGTCGTGATCGCCCGTCGCGACCTGTCTGTCGGCGTCCGGCTCGCGGCCGCCGATCTGACCACCCGCCGCCTGCGCGGCGAAGCCCCGGCCGACGACACCCTCACCAGCGTCAGTCGCGCGGTCGGACGTACCGTCCGCGCGTCGCTCCTGCGCGGCGACGCGATCACCCGCCGGCATCTCACCGACGGCGCGCGCGGCGCATGGAGCGAGATCGTGCCGGTGGGCCACCGGGCGGTACGCGTCGTGACCGAGCATGGGGTCCGGCCGACGGTCGGCGACGTGGTCGACGTGCTCGCCACCTTCGACCCCGCGACCCTCACCGATGGCAACGACCCGACCGTGGTCGTCGCCCCGGCGGTACCGGTACTCGCCGTGGACGCGCTCGAAGGCGGTTCCGACACCGTCGGCATCACGCTCCTCGTGACGAGCCGGGAGGCCAGCCGCGTCGCGTTCTCGGTCGCCGCGGGCACGGTGAGCATCGCCCTCGCCCCACCAGAAGCCGCCGACGGTCGAGGTTGACGACGGTCGGGGTTGACGACGGTCGGCGCGGCGGCGCTCCGCTACCCTCCGGCCGTGCCCGAGCCCAAGATCCAGGCCGTGATCTTCGACTACGGCGGGGTGTTCTCGAGTCCGCTCTTCCGTGGGATCGGCGACTTCGAGGCCCGCATGGGCTACCCCGCCGGTTCGGTGTTGGAACTGCTCTTCGGCGACAAGGCCTACGTCGGCGTCGAGGGCGCGATCTTCACCACCGAGCGCGAAGTCCCGACCGAGTCGGTGACCCACGACTGGCACCGACTCGAGGTCGGCGAGCTGACCCTGGCCGAATGGTTCGAGGGGGTGCAGGCCCGTGCGCCCGAGGTGCTGGGCCAAGAGATCGACATGCACGCCTACTTGCAGTTCATGGCCGACATGCCGGTCGGAGTGCATTGGCCGATCGTCCACCGGGCGCGTGCGCTCAAGGCAAGCGGCACTGCGATCGCGCTGCTCACGAACAACGTCGCCGAGTGGGGTGACCACTGGCGGGCCACCTTCCCCGTCGACGAGTTGTTCGAGGTGGTCGTCGATTCATCAGACGTCCGGATGCGCAAGCCGAACCCCGACATCTACCGGTTGACCTGCGAACGGGTCGGCGCGCCCCCGGAGGCGTGCGCCTTCCTCGACGACAACGCCGACAACGTCGCCGCGGCCCGGGCCCTCGGCATCGAGACCGTGCAGGTCGGCGAGGACCCCTTCGTCGCCGTCGCCGAACTCGACGCGATCCTCACCCGCCGCGGCGTCTGAACCCTCGTTCCCCTCACTCTGGCGTCACACAACCACCTCGGCGCGGGTTGTGTGACGCCAAAGCGTTCTGAGGGGAGTCAGGCGCCGGCCATGGTCATGTCGGCAACGAGCAGGGTGAGCCCGGCGGTGCCGCCCGGCAGCCAGGTGAGGTCCGAGCCGATCTCGATGACGTCGAGCAGCATGCGTTGGAGAGTGGACGCGACCGTGACCTCGCGTACCGGTTCCGCGAGCTGACCGTTGCGCACCATCAGCCCCTCGGCGCCGACCGAGAAGTCGCCGCTCGTCGTGTTGGTGCCGGAATGCAGACCCGAGACCGACTGCACGTACAGCGCCTCGGGCACCGACCGCATGATCTCCGCCGGCGACTTCGTACCCGGGCGGAAATGGAGTGCACGCGCGCCGACGCCCGGCGTCGACGCGTACCCGCGCACCGCCGAGCCGGTCGTCGCGATCCCATTTCGGCGGGCGGTGTACAGGTTGTGCAGGAAGCCGACGAGGAGACCCCCGCGCACCAACGTCGTGGCTCGGGTCGGGATCCCTTCGCCATCGAAGGGGCTCGCCCCGAACGCCACCGGATTGGTGGGGTCGTCGACGATGTCGACGGTCGGGGCACCGACCGTCTCACCCAGTCGGTCGGCGAACATCGAGCGACCCTTCAGGACCGCCTCGCCGTTGAGTGCGGCGCCGATGAGCGAGAGCACCGATGCGGTCACCAGCGGATCGAAGATCACGGGAAGCCGCGCCGTCTTCGGTTGGGTGGCACCGAGCAACCGCGTCGACCGTTCGGCGGCCATGGCCGCGGCATGCTCGATATCGAGATCACCGAACGCGCGACCGGCATCGAACCCGTACCCGGTCTGGGTCGCGTCGCGCTCGCCCGCCATCGCGGCCGTCGAGGCCGACGCCATCGTCCGGGCCAAGTTCGCGGATACGCCGGTGGACGCGACCATCGCCATCTCGAGCGCAGCGTCGCCGTAGTCGGTCGACTCCACACTGCGCACTCGCGAGTCGGCAGCCATGACGGCGCGGTCGGTGGCGATCGCCATCGCGACCTTGTCCGCCGTAGGGGTGGTGAGCACGTCGTCGCGCCAGAGGTCGAGTACCGGCGCGGTCACGCCGTCGAGATCGGCCGGTCGCGCCAGCCCGTACGCGTCGTCGGGTGCGCCGTACGATGCGTTATCGCGTGCGTCGGACACCGTGGCGAGGATCACGTCGGCATCGAGTGACCCGGCGTAGGCGATGCCCTGCCGGCCGTCCGCGATCACCCGTACCCCGATGCCCGCGATCTCGGCGACGGACAACGACTCCACCTCTCCGCCGAAGACCTTCACCTCGGTCTCCCGGGAGCGGATCACGTACGCCTCGAGCTGCTCGCCCGGGCGCGCGCCGTCGACAACCTTGGTGGCGATGCGAGTGAGGTCGGGTGCAGTCACACCACACCCCCTCTTGGCCTGGCGGACGCCTCAACGGCGCCACTCGCTGGTGCCCCTGCGCACCATCGCGCCGTTGCCGGCGCTCGTGTCGCTGCCGGTCGGGCCCCGCTCACGCGGCCGTACCTCCGACCGTGAGCTCGGCCACGCGCAGGGTCGGCTGGCCCGACGAGACGGGGACGCTCTGCCCGTCCTTGCCGCACATGCCGGTCCAGGTCTCGAAGTCGTTGCCGACCGCGTCGACCGCGCGCAAGGTCTCGGGTCCGTTGCCGATCAGCTGCGCGGACCGCACCGGATAGGTGACCTGACCGTTTTCGATCAGGTAGGCCTCGGTGATGCCGAAGACGAAGTCACCGCTGGCGGGGTTCACCTGTCCCCCGCCGAGCGCCACGCAGTAGAGCCCGTACGGGGTCTGCCGGATGATCTCGTCGGGATCCTCGGTCCCGGGGGTGATGTACGTGTTGGTCATCCGCACCATCGGGAGGTGCTGGTACGTCTCACGGCGGCCGTTACCCGAACTCAGCCGGCCCTCACCGCGAGCACGCAGGAGATCCCACATGTAGTCGGTGAGGATGCCGTCGTCGATCAGCACATTGCGTTGGGCCGGCGCACCTTCGTCGTCGATCGCGCAGGCGCCCCAGTCGCGCGCCAGCGCGCCGTCGTCGACGAGGGTGACCCCCGGTCCGGCGACCCGCTGCCCGATGAGACCACGGAAGACCGATGCGTCGCGCTTGATGATGTCGGCTTCGAGCCCATGACCGCACGCTTCGTGGAACAGCACGCCACCGGCACCCTTGCGCAACACCACGGGCAGCTTCCCGCTCGGCGCGGGACGCGCGTCGAGCTTCGACACAGCCCGAGCTGCGGCGAGGCGGGCGATCTCCTCGGGTGGGTGCTCGTCGAAGAACTCGAACCCGACGGTACGCCCCGGCGCCTCGCTGCCGGTCTGGAGCCCGGTGTCGGCCGACGCGACACAACTCACGGCGAAGCGCGTCCGCACCTGGTCGTCGGCCGCGAGGACACCGTCGGAGTTGGCCACCAGGATCCGGCGACGTCCGTCGGCATAGCTCGCGGTGACCTGGGTAATCGAGCCCGATTCGGCGCGCGCCGCGGCGTCGGCCCGCGCCATCATCTCGACCTTGCGCGCCTTCGACACCGTCTCGGGCAAGGTGACGACCGAGTTGGTTGCGTCGTCGGGTCGGGCGACGAGCGGGGCCACCCGGGTCCCGGGGCCCCCGGCCCGGGCGGCGGCGGCCGCGGCCTCGGCCGCAACGCCCAGGCCCTCCACGGTGAGATCCGACGTGTGGGCAAACCCTGTGGTCTCACCTCGAACCACGCGGATCCCCGCACCGCGACTGCGGCCCGACCGCATCTCTTCGACCTTCCCGTCGTCGTAGGTGGCCGAAGTAGACGAGCGGTCCTCGACGAACACATCGGCGAAGTCGCCGCCCCCCGACAGGGCCCGCTGCAAGGTTGCTTCGACGATTGCAGTTTCGATCACTGCGAGACTCCCGACACGTTCGACGATGGATGTGGATCAACCCGTGCACCGGCCGGGATGTTCCGTAGCAATCGCGCCGCCGCCCTCGTTCACGAGGGTGACGAAGCGCACGTGGGGCGAGTCCACGGGTCGGCGAGGACCGCGCGTATGGTACGCCCGTGCCGCTCGACGCCGGACTCGCCGCATCCGTCACCCACACGGTCACCCATGCTGACACCGCGCTCGCGCAAGGAACGGGAACGGTCCCGGTGATGGCCACGCCGTACGTGGTGGTGCTCGCCGAACAGGCCGCCGTCCAAGCCGTCGCGAGCAATCTTCCGGCGGGTCACACGACCGTCGGCTACCGGGTCCAACTCGATCACCTCGCTCCCGTCGCGGTGGGTGAGGTGGTGACCGCGGAGGCCGTCCTCGAGACCATCGAAGGCCGCCGGCTCGTGTTCCGGGTTTCGGTGAAGTACCGGGCCGGCCTCGTCGCGGCCGGCCGGATCACTCGCGTCGCGGTCGAAGAGGACCGCTTCCTGGCCCGGGCAACGAACGACCCGACCTGACGAACCGCTGACCACCCGGGCCGCCGCTCGGTGTCAATACGGCTAGGCCGCGTTGGATGCGGCCCGGAGCGCGGCGAGAAAACCGCGCAGCGTGTCGAGCCAGACGGCACCGTTCTCGAACTGCGGTGAGTGGCCGGCATCGGGGATGACGACGAGCACCGCATCCGGGATGGTCTCCACCACCTGCTCGGAAACGCCGATGAACGGCGTGTCCTCGACACCGACGATCACCAGCGTGGGGCACCGGACGGCGGCGAGTGCGGCCAACTCGTCGGGCTGATCACGGATCTCGATGAGCATCTTCGTGTACATCGCCTGGCTGAGGGTCTCCCACTTCGCATCGCAGAACTCGCGGTACCCGGGCCGTTCCAGCAGCGTCCGCTCGTACGCGGCGGTTCCGAGGGGCGCGAACGCGTCCATCACCCGCTTGAGCTCGTCCATGCCCTGCTCGTTCGCGATCTCGACCCCGAGACCGATCAGTTCGCCGTCCATGCCCGGCACGGGTCCCGGTGACGTGTCCATCAGGATCAGCGCCTCGACCCGATCCGGGTTCGCCAGGATGAACCGGCGCGCCACCATGCCCCCCATGGAGTGTCCGAGGAGCCGGACGGTGTCGAGCCCGAGATGGTCGAGCACGTTGACGAGGTCCGCCGCGAACCGGTCGAACGAATAGCGCGCTTCGTCCTCCGGCCCATCGCTCTCGCCATGACCCCGCAGGTCGGGGACGATCACCTTGTGGTCGCGAGCGAGGTCGTCGATCTGGTCGAAGAAGTCTTCCTTCGCCCCGCCGAACCCGTGCACGAGCAGCAGGGCCGGACCCTCGCCTCGTACGGTGACTTCCAGCTCCACACCATCATCGGTGACGATCCGCACCCGGTCTCCTCCGCTGGTTCCCGGCCTCTTCGCCGCGAACGAACGCCGTAGGCTACGCGCTCATGCCCGAACCCGAAACCGGTGACTCCGACGCGCCGGAACGCCGAGCCGGATTCGTGTTGGCCATCCGGCTGGTCGTGAGTGCGGCCCTCCTGGCGTTCCTCATCAGCAAGATCGATCTCGAATCCGCGGTCCCACGCGAGCGGGACTTTTCGACCCTCGCGTGGTTCGCGGCGGCGCTGCTCATGGCTGCGATCGGGCTGGTGCTCTCGGCCTGGCGCTGGCAACGGGTGATCGAGGCGTTCGGGGTCCATGTCCCCCTCCGTGTCCTCTCGACCCATTACTTCGCCGGCCAGTTCGTGGGGAACGTGTTGCCCTCCACCATCGGTGGTGACGTGCTCCGCGTCACCCGCAGCGCGAAGAACATCGGTTCGACCGAGACGGCCTTCGCTGCGGTAGCGCTCGAGCGGCTCACGGGGTTCCTCGCGTTGCCACTGCTGTGCGCTTGCGGATTCCTGATCGAGCCGTCGCTCATCGAGTCGCCGCACGCGTGGGTGGCGCTCCTCGTGTCGGGCATCGCGCTCGCCGCGCTCGGTACGATCCTCTTCCTCGCAGGTCACCCCCGGGCGGCCGGCCGGTTCGAGGGTCGGGACAGCTGGGTCCGGTTCCTCGGCGCGGTGCACGTCGGGATCGCGGCGCTCCGGCGAGACCGACGGCAGATCCTCGGCGTCCTCGGGACCGCCGTCATCTACCAGGTGTCGGTCATCGCGACCGTCGGGTTCCTCAGTCTGACGCTCGGCACCGGAGTCTCGCTCGGTGCGCTGGCGGCGTTCATCCCCGTGGTGGCGATGGCCCAGGTGGTACCAATCTCGCTGTCGGGTCTGGGAATCCGCGAAGGGATGTTGGTGCTGCTCCTCCACCCGCTCGGCATCTCGAGCGGCCACGCCGTCGGCCTCGGCCTCGCGTGGTACGCCACGATGCTCCTCGTCAGCCTGCTCGGCGCGCCGGCCTTCGCGGTCGGTAACCGCGTCGCGACCGATGGCGTCGCGTCGTCGGATTCCTCCGCGTCGAGTTCTGCACCATGAGTGCCCCCACGGTCACGACCGCCACCGACATCCCGGTCCCCCGACGCCGGCGCCTCCCCGGCGGCCAGATACTCACGGGCGGGGCCGTCATCTACTGGTGGCTCGAGATCGTCGCGGTCCTCACCTACTACCTCGTGTATTCGACGGTGCGGAATGCCGACGCCGCGCATCCCGAACGGGCCCGGCAACACGCGCTGACGCTGATCCGCTGGCAACGCAACCTCGGCATCTACCACGAAGAGGCCATCAATCGGTGGGCGGTGAAGATCGAACCGCTCGTCGTCGGCGCCAACTACTTCTACGGTTCGCTGCACTTCGTCGTGACCATCGGCGTCGCGGTGTTCCTCTACCGCAAGTTCCCCGACGACTTCCCCCGCTGGCGCAACACCCTCGCCATCGCCACTGCGCTCGCGCTCATCGGCTTCCGCTTCTGGCCGCTCATGCCGCCCCGCCTGCTGCCCCACCACTTCGGATTCGTCGACACCCTCGACAAGTACCCCACGTTCTGGAGCTTCAACTCGGGCGCGATGAAGAAGATCTCCAACCAGTTCGCGGCCATGCCGAGCGTCCACTGCTGTTGGGCACTGTGGTGCGCCTGCGTACTCGTCCCCCGGCTGAAGTCGACCGGCGCCAAGATCCTCGCCGCGCTCTACCCCGCGATGACGGTGACCGTCATCGTGGTGACCGCGAACCACTACTTCCTCGACGCGGTGGGTGGCTTCGCGATCCTCGGCATCGGGTACGTCGGCGCGCGCATCATCACCCGGGCCGGGCGGCCTCGCATTCCGGCCCCCGCGTGACGGCAACCACCGACTTCGACCACGTCGCGATCGCCACCACCGACATCGCGGCCACCCTCGAACTCGTCGTCGGCC
>JBDUBS010000514.1:0-2923 GCA_040003875.1 Acidimicrobiia bacterium
CGGCTCAGGTGGTCGAGGACCACGAGCTGCTCGGCGATGCGGATCGGGTCGTGCAACGGGAGCAGAACGGCGGAGAGCAGGAGTGGAATCCGTTGGGTCGCGCCCACGATCGCCGCGGCCACGGTGATCGGCGCCGGCATCCAACCGTCGGCGAAGCCGTGGTGCTCGGAGACGACGGCGAAGTCGAAGCCGTGCTCGTCGGCCCAACGGAACTGGTCCATCGCGGCGCGGTAGATCTCGGCCTGGGTGCTCGAACCGTCGGCCGGCGCCCGGAAGTCGTGGCGCATCGTAAGAAAAGGCATGACCTACCTACTCAGGTGGGGACCGACGTCGGCACCGAAGCGCGCCATCTGGTCGCACAGCTCGTCGATCGACCGGGACGCGAAGCGCAGTTGGAGGTGGGACACGCCCATCGCGCCGTATTCGTTCAACGACTCGACGATCCGATCGGGTGGACCGGTGAGCGCGTACTTGGGGGTGTCCCAGTCGGGCTCGCCGACGTAGATGTGTTCGGTGATCATGCCGATGTCGAATGTGGCACCGGGCCGCACCGCGTCGCGCTGCTCCGCGAGGTACGCGATCGATTCGGGCATGAGCTTGCGCGGCGTGCCCTGCGGGATCCAACCGTCACCGCGGGCCGCAACGCGGCGGAGTGCGGGCTTGGACGATCCACCGACCCAGACCGGCGGCCGGGGTCGCTGCGTGGGCCGGGGCGACAGCCCGACGTCACCCACGTACTCATCGAGCCACGACTCGACGATGCCGTCGATGGCGGCGTCGGTGATCCGACCGCGCTCGGCGAAGGGGATCCCGAGCGCCGTGAACTCGCCTTCGACGTGACCGGCGCCGACGCCGAGGATGACCCGACCGTTGGAGAGGTGGTCGAGGGTGGCGAAGGCCTTGGCCGTCTCGAGCGGATGCCGGTACGCGGGCACGTACACGTTGGTCATCAGGCGGACGTGCTCGGTCTGGCCGGCCAACCAGGCGAGGGTCGCGACCGGGTGGAACCAGGTCGTCGACATTGTCTCGGCCTTCTCCCGCGGGATCGCGACGTGATCGCACACCGCCACGTAGAAGAAGCCCGCTGCGTCGGCGGCTCGCGCGGCGCGCAACAACTCGGCGGGACCTGCACCGTCGCGTTCCCAGGGCATCGAGGTCATGACCGAGAGGGCCTGCACCGGGAGTTGGGTCCCGTAGACCAGTGCACCGTCCGGGACGACCGACACGGTTGCGTGACTCATGAGCATTGCGCCTCTCGCTGACGGGTCGTCGAATGCACGGCGTCGTGGTCGAAGCGGTTTCGGGTGCCGTCGGCGACCGCGACCGTGACCTCGTCGAGGAGTCGCTCATGTTCATTCGTGCCTACGGGGACGTGACCCGAATGGAAAATGCCGAACTCCATCAGCCCGGCCAGACCACGGACTGCAAATCGCTGTACGCGTGGAGGCCGAAGGAACCGCCATCGCGGCCGACTCCGGACTGCTTGGTCCCGCCGAACGGTGTCTCCTGGTTGCGTTGCACCGTGTTGATCCCGATGTTCCCGGCCCGCATCCGGCGACTCACCGCCATCGCTCTCGCACCGTCGCCGCTGAAGACGTAGTCGTAAAGCCCGAACTCCGTGCCGTTCGCGAGCGCGATGCCCTCGTCGTCGTCGTCGAACGGGATCGCGACGATCACCGGCCCGAAGATCTCCTCCTGGAACACGCGCATGTCGCCGCGGCAACCGGCGATGAGCGTCGGCTCCACGTACCAACCCTGCTCCATGTGTCCGGGGCGACCACCGCCGGCGACCACCTCGCCGCCCTCGTCTTTGCCCGAGGCGATGTAACTCTCGATCCGGTCGCGATGCGCGGCGGTGATCACGGGCCCGACGACCGTGTCCCGCTCCAGCGGGTCGCCGACCTTCAGCACCGACGCCATCTTCCCGAGCCCGGCTACGACCTGCTCGTAGATCGACGAGTGGACGATCGCTCGCGTCGGCGCGGTGCAGATCTGACCCGAGTGGAACGTCCAGACCGATCCGATCATCCCCACTGCGGTCTTGACGTCCGCGTCGTCGAGGACGAGCGCCGCGCCCTTCCCCCCGAGTTCGAGGAGTTGGCGCTTCATGCCCGCGCCGGCGACCTCGCCGATCCGCGCGCCGACGCCACTGGATCCGGTGAAGCTCACCATGTCGACGTGCTTCGACGCGACCAGTGCCTCTCCGCTCTCGGGCGTCGATCCCACCACTACGTTCACGACCCCCGGCGGGAACCCGACGTCCTCCAGCAACTTCACCAACTTGACGATCGCGAGCGGATCCTGACCGGCCGGCCGCACCACGACCGTGTTTCCCATCGCGAGTGCCGGGGCGATCTTGCCCACCATGTTCACGATCGGGAAGTTGTACGACGTGATACACGCCACCACACCCACGGGCTGGCGGCGCGCCAGCGCGCCGATCAGGCCGCCCGGGGCCAAGGGCGTGCCCGCCATCTCCTGCGGCGCGAGCGGCAGCACCGTCGGCTCGAACGCGCCTCGCGCGTACCGCTGGAACCGGATCGCGGCCTGCGGGACCTGCATCGACTTGCCGACCGTGGCGGTGCACCCGGTCTCGGCGATCACGAGTGGGATGAACTCGTCACGCCGCGCCAGCAGCGCCTTCCCCGCCGCGTCGAGCAGGTTCGCCCGCTCCTCGGGCGTGGTACGCGACCACGAATCGAACGCCTCCGCCGCCGCGCCCGCCGCCGCCTCGGCCTGTTCCGCCGACGCCTCCGGCGCGAGCCCCACCACACCCTCGGTGGCCGGGTTCACGATCTCGTACGTGCCGTGGGCGCCGTCCACCCACGACCCGCCGATCAGGAGCTGGAAATCCTCGTTGAACTGCGAAGTCTTCATCACGGCCAAGACTAGAACCTGTTCTCTTTCTTGTCTGGCTCTCCGC
>JBDUBS010000511.1:0-2923 GCA_040003875.1 Acidimicrobiia bacterium
GCGGATGTCGAGTTCCCACTGCGTGTCGACGACCCAGTCGTCGAGCGACCAGATTCCGGTCGCGGTGGCGGTTCCGGTCAGGGTGATCTCGGGATGGTGCGCCTTGTGCGACGAGAGGAAGGTCTCGCGTCCCATCGCCTTGCGGAAGAACTCGATGATCGCTTCCCGACCCTCGTACGAGTACGCGCCCGCGCTGTACGCGCAGGTGGCCTCGGGGACGAAGAGACTCTCCATGTCGTCCCACTGCTTCAGGTCGAGGAACCGGAAGTAGCGGTACTTGACCTGCTTGATCGCCTCGATCTCGACCAGATCGGCGGGGGTCATGAGTAACGGATCTCCTTGCCGCGGGACTCGCCGTGATGGGTCACGGCGTCGACGAGATCGGCGATCAGCTGGTCGACCACGGCTGTGTGACCGGGCGACAACATCATGTGCAACCCGGGAGGGTCGACGTTTCGATTCACGTGCCACCCGCGGTCGTCCATCACGTCGCCCACGGCGTAGAGATCGACGGTGTCGGAGCGCAACGCGAGCACCGGGCCGATCGGATCGCCCACCAGCTCAATCCCGTCGAGCGAATCGATCGCGGCGCGCACCTTGGCCACTGTCTCCATCAGTCCGCTCACGATCTCCTCATATCCGGAGCGCCCCAACCGGTTGAGCACGGCCCACGCGGTGGCGATCGGCGCCGCGGGTTTCGCGCCGGCGACGCCCGGCGATCCGTAGAGCCCCGACGGCCAGTCGCTGAACACGAAGTACTGGTGGCCGAACCAGTCGGCGTCGCGATGGAGGATCGTCGACGCACCCTTGGGCGCGTACCCGTACTTGTGCACGTCGGCACTGATCTCGGTGACTCCCTCGACGCGGAAGTCCCACGGCGGTACGGCGTGACCGAGTCCTTCCAGAAACGGGAGCACGAAGCCACCGACGCACGCGTCGACGTGGCACCCGACACCGTGCTCGGCGGCGAGCCCGGCGATGTCGGCGACCGGGTCCATCACGCCGTAGGGGTAGTTGAACGCAGATGCCACCACGACCGCAGTCGAGGGTCCGATCAACTCGCGGATCGCGCCGACGTCGGCCCGGTACGCATCGTCGAGCGGGGTGCGGACGAGGTCCATGCCGAAGTAGTGCGCGGCCTTGGCGTACGCAGGGTGGGCCGAGATCGGTGCGATGATCTGTGGACGTTCGACCCCGCGCGCCGACGCGCGTTCGCGGTTCACGAGCATCGACATCAGAATCGACTCCGTGCCCCCGGAG
The DNA here is from genome assembly GCA_040003875.1 of Acidimicrobiia bacterium. Classification (GTDB taxonomy): domain Bacteria; phylum Actinomycetota; class Acidimicrobiia; order IMCC26256; family JAENVU01; genus JAENVU01. The sequence continues at coordinate 1,261 of JBDUBS010000511.1, forward strand.
GTCATCGACCCGCCACCACCATCGGGCAGGTGCAGGAGCCCACCGGTCATGGCGATCACTTCGCCCTCGAAGCGCGCGATCTCGGGGAACTTGAACGGATTGAGCGCGTTGCCGAACAGGTAGCGGCGATTCACCGCCGCGATGAGCTCCTCGAGGTCGTGACGCCCGGTCGGGTACACGAGGCCGAAGAGGCGGGCACCGTGCACGTCCGGCTCGCGGGATTGTCGGGCGTCGACCTCGGCGAGCACCGCCGCATCCGACATACCGTCAGCGGGCAACCGGGTCTGGGTCGCGTCAGGAATCTCCACGCCCGTGACCGTAGCGGCAACCCATCGACCACGATCATGGGCCCGAGCGGACCCCCCGCAGAGGGGTGCGGGATCCCCTGACCGCGGATCCGCTCGTCCACAGCCGACTGGGGACAACGACGCAGCGCGGTCGGCGACGCCGTGCTCGTTTGCATTTATCCCTTTTCGACCGGCACAATGCGCCACCGAACGACACTGGGCGTGCGGGACTTTTCCCCAGGGGGGCTTGTGAGCGGACGGTCACCATGCGGCTTCGCGCCGTGAAGCTGTCCACCAAGCTCACGCTGTTGGTCACCACCGGGGTGGCGGCGGCGCTGGCGCTCGGCGTCCCCGGCGCGATCGACCGTATCGACCGGTCGCAGGCCGCGTCGGATGTCTCGGCCCGGGTCTCGACCCTGCGGACGTTGGTGCGATTCCACGAACTCTCCGACCGCGAGGCCACCCTGAGCGCGTGGTTCGTGGCGTCTGGCGAGCTGGCCGCGCTCCGCACGCTCACCACGGTCCGACCCGAAGCCGACCGGGAGGCGCGGTCGCTCGCCGCGCAGGCACACGACGTCGGCGGCCCCTTGGCGGCATCGGTGGCGCGAGTGGAGCGCGCCTGGGCAAAACTTCGCGAGACCCGAGCGACCATCGACACGCGGATCATCACCGACGCCACCACCCTCGCCCGGTTCGACGCGGTCTCCGGTGCGATCCGACAGGCGCTCGACGCGGGCAGCGTCGCCGACACAGGTGCGGCCAACCGCGCCCTCCGGTCGCGGGCCGCGATCGACGAGCTGCGTAACGCGGTCGCTCGGGAACAAGCGGCGATCGCAGTCGCGCTCGCGCGCGCGTCGATCAGCGCCCAACTCCTCGACCGGTTGCGTGCATCGGCTGCCGCGCAGTCCACCGGGCGCGCTCAGGCGCTCGCATCGGCACGCGACTCGGCGGGACCCTCGGTCGACACCCAACTCGACCTGCTGCGATCATCCGCCGCCGTCGTCCGCACGACCCGGGCACCCGCGCTGCTCGGCGTTCCACCGTTCATCACGCCAACGGAGTGGGAGCAGCGGTCCGACGACCAGATCCGCGCCATCACGACGCTCGGTCGGTCCCTCGATGTCCGCGCCGACGACCAGGCCGCAGCTGCCTCACGCGCCGGGCGGGCCGGGGTGGTGCGGTGGCTCGTCCTTCTCGGCGCCATCGTCGCCGGCGTGATCGTGATCGCGCTGCTGCTCACGCGGGCCGTGCGACGCCCACTGCGAGCGGTGCGGGACACGGCGGTCGACCTCGCCGACCGGGAACGCGCCGCCCTCACTGCTTTCGACACCGCGCGCACCAAAGCGTCGGTCGCGCCGCTCGCGGTCACGACCGAC
>JBDUBS010000573.1:0-2916 GCA_040003875.1 Acidimicrobiia bacterium
GCGGTGTCGTCGCCCAGCCAGAGCGCCACGACGCCGTGGCTGATCTCGTGGAGGATGACCGCGACGACCAGCCCGCCGAACAGGATGAACGTGTCGGCGTCGATCTGCACCGATCAGTGCTGCTTGGACGCACAGGTGATGCAGTAGCGGGCGGCCGGGACGGCCTCCAGGCGGTCGGGCGCGATGGTGGCGCCACAATCTTCACAGGTCCCGTAAGTGCCGGCCTCGAGCTTGGCCAAGGCGTCGTTCACGTCGTTCAGGTTCTCGAGCAGCGATCCGGCGAGCGCGTCGACTTCACCCCGCTCCGCGGTGACCTGCCCGGAATCGGCGAAACCCTCGTCGAACTCGAGTTCGTTGGTGCCGGGAGCCCGGCCCATGTGCCCCAACTGGGTGAGCAGGTGATCGCGCTCGGCGAGAAGCTCGTCGCGTTGAGAGGAGAACTGGGTCATCGACATAGCCGAACAGCCTACCGGGGCCCTCCCCCGACTTTGGCCCGAGGATGCGCCAACTCGTAGACCGCGCGCAGCCGCTCGGGCGAAACCTTCGTGTACACCTGCGTGGTGGAGAGGCTGGCGTGGCCCAATAATTCCTGCACGACCCGGATGTCGGCCCCGTGTTCGAGCATGTGGGTGGCGCACGAATGCCGCAACACGTGGGGCGACAGCTTCCCCGACTCGATCCCGACCCGCTCCCCCGCCGTGGTCACGATCTTCCAGCAACTCTGACGGCTGAGCCGACCACCGCGGGCGTTCAGGAGGAGCGGATCGCCGGCGACCTGACGCGTGGCCGGCCGCTCCAACGTCGATCGACCCCGCATGAGGTACTCGGTGATCGCGCCGCGTGCCGACCGGCCGACCGGCACCACGCGCTCCTTGGATCCCTTCCCCAGAACGCGGATCAGTCCGTCTTCGAGGTCGAGATCCTCGCGGTCCAGGCCGACGAGTTCGCTGATCCGCACCCCGGTGGCGTACAGCGTCTCGAGGATGGCGCGGTCACGCAACGCTCGCGGTTCGTCACCCTCCACCGCGCCGAGCAATGCGTCGACCTCGGGTTCGGTGAGGGCCTTGGGCAACCCCTGCGGAACGCGGGGCGCGCCGACGTCCTCGCTCGGATCGAGATCGACGAAGCCCTCGTCCACGCAGAACCGGTGGAACGACCGCACCGCGACGAGCGCCCGCGCGATCGAGGATGGCGCGAACTGCGGGGTGCCGTCATCGGTGCGGGCCCGCTTGAGTGCTTCGACGTAGGCGCTGACCGTGCCCTCGGCCACCGCGTGCGCGTCGGTCACGCCGATGCGGCGGAGGTAGTGCTCGTAGCGGCGCAGATCGCGGCGGTAGGCCGCGAGTGAATTCGTGGCCAGCCCCCGCTCGACGGTGAGCCAGGTCTCGTGTTCCAGGAGGAGTCGCGAGAGCGGGTCCCCGCTGACGGTCACCGCAGCGGTCAGACCGTGGTCGGCGCGTCGAGCAGTTGCGTGGCGTCGGTGGCGAGCGGCAACCGGGGCGCCCGACCTTCGGCCCGTTCCTTCGCCGCGAGCACGAAGCCCGAGAACAACGGATGGGGTCGGTTGGGCCGACTCTTGAACTCCGGGTGCGCCTGGGTGGCGACGAAATACGGATGCACCGCGCGCGGCAACTCGATGAACTCCACCAAGCGGTCGTCGGGTGACGTCCCCGACATCACGAGGCCACCCTCTTCGAGGCGGCGCCGGTACTGATTGCTCATCTCGTAACGGTGCCGGTGGCGCTCGTAGACCACTTCCTGGCCGTAGAGCTCACGCACGATCGTGCCCGGTGCGAGCTTGGCCGGATACGCGCCGAGCCGCATCGTGCCGCCCATCTCGACCACTTCACGCTGGTCGTCCATGAGGTCGATCACCTTGTGCGGGCTCTGCGTGTCGAACTCGGCGGAGTTCGCACCGGCGAGGCCGCACGCATCACGGGCGAACTCGATGGTGGCGCAGTGCAGTCCGAGGCACAGGCCGAGGAACGGGATCTGCTGGAGCCGGGCGAACCCCGCGGCGGCGACCTTGCCCTCGATCCCGCGGATGCCGAACCCGCCGGGGATCACGATGCCGTCGAGCTCGCGCAGGCGACCCTCGGCGAGCAGTCCCTCGGTGTCGTCCGACGCGATCCAGTCGATCTGCACGCGGGCACCGCAGGCGTAGCCACCGTGGCGCAGCGCCTCGGCGACCGAGAGGTAGGCGTCGGGCAGGGTCACGTACTTGCCCACCACGCCGATGCGGACGTCGAAGTCAGCGGCACGGACCCGGTCGACGAGACCCTGCCACTCACTCAGGTCGGGTTCGGCCCGGTCGAGCCGTAATACCTCGCACACGTAGTCGTCGAGGCCCTCGTCGTGGAGCACGAGCGGGATCTCGTAGAGGGTGTCGGCATCGATCGCGGACACGATGCCGCGCTCGGGCACGTCGCAGAGCTGGCTGATCTTCTCCTTGAGCCGCGTGGGGATCGGCCGGTCGGAGCGGCAGACGATGGCGTCGGGCTGGATGCCCCGGCTGCGCAGCTCGGTCACCGAGTGCTGGGTGGGCTTGGTCTTCTGCTCGCCCGACGGGCCGATGAACGGCACCAGCGTCACGTGGATGTAGAAGACGTTGTCCCGGCCGACGTCCTTGCGGAACTGCCGGATCGCCTCGAGGAACGGGAGGATCTCGATGTCGCCGACGGTGCCACCGACCTCGGTGATCACGACGTCGACGTCCTCGGTGGCGAGCGAGAGGATGCGGTCCTTGATCTCGTTGGTGATGTGCGGGATCACCTGCACCGTGTCGCCGAGGTACGCGCCGTGGCGCTCCTTGGCGAGGACCGACTGGTAGATCGAGCCGGTGGTGGCGTTGCTCTTGCGGTTGAGCGGCACGTCGACGAAGCGCTCGTAGTGGCCGAGGTCGAGGTCGGTCTCGCC
>JBDUBS010000063.1:0-9778 GCA_040003875.1 Acidimicrobiia bacterium
CGCTGTTCGACGGTTGCTACGTGGGTATCTCGACCCGCCCGTCGTCGAGCGACACGTCGTCGGACGGTCACACCAACACCCTCACCATGAACAACGACCTGCTGCGCCTCCAGCCGATGCCGACGGTCTACAAGGGCCCGGCACCCGGTCACGGCGGCTTCTTCAAGTGGGACGACACCCACCGTTCGCCGAAGCTGTCGTTGCACGGCAACGTGTTCCGCGTGGACCAGACCCCGAACCACGGTTCGCTCGGCCTGCCGGACGGCTACCAGGTCAGCTGTTCGGGCAACACCATCGTGTGGCTCGGAGGCGGGGCCTTCCCGGAGGCCGCCTCCTGGCTCTCGAAGTGCCCCGATACGCGGATCGTGACGACCAAGTCCACGTGGGACGACGCCGTCGCAACGTGGAAGGCCTCACACTGAGCGGGTAGCAGTCCGAGCATCGGCACATACCGCGTCGAACTTCCCGCGGACGGTTCGCCGGCCGCGGGAAGTGCGCGTCCCGCCTTGCTCGGACGTAGGTCCTTGTGCTCATTCCGTTCGCTCTCGGGAATGTGGCTGTTTTGCCCGGTTTATAATGGTGGATCGCGAGTCGCCGTCCGGCTGGCGGCAGGAGAACCATGACCAACGCTGATACCAACTCGAACCCGAGCGCCGGCGCCGCGCGGCGCGTCCTCGTGACCGGTGCAGCCGGGTTCGTCGGGAGCCATCTCGTCGACACCCTGCTCGCGCAAGGCGATCACGTGGTCGGCGTCGACTGCTTCACGCCCTATTACTCCCCGGACGCCAAGCGGGCCGCGCTCATCGCCGCCCACGAGAGCGACCGCTTCGAACTGGTCGAGTCCGACCTGCGCGACGCCGAACTTGCGGGTCTGCTCGAGGGCGTCGACACGGTGTTCCACCAGGCGGCTCAGCCTGGCGTCCGGCTCTCGTGGTCCGACGGGTTCTCGGAGTACGCGAGTCACAACGTCCTCGCGACCCAGCGACTTCTCGAAGCCGCGCGTGACGCCGAGGTGCGGCGCTTCGTCTACGCCTCGTCGTCGTCGGTCTACGGGAACCAGGATCGCTACCCGACGGTCGAGACCGACTTGCCGCGGCCGTACAGCCCGTACGGCGTCACCAAGCTCGCGGCCGAACACCTCTGCGGTCTGTACGCCGAGAACTGGGGCCTCTCGACCGTGGCGCTGCGCTACTTCACCGTGTTCGGACCGCGACAGCGGCCGGACATGTCGATCCACCGGTTGTGCGAGGCCGTCGGGACCGGCGCGTCGTTCCCCCGCTTCGGTGACGGCACGCAGGTCCGTGAGTTCACCTACGTCGCCGACATCGTGGCGGCCAACATCGCGGCCGCGTCCGCCGACGTCGCGCCGGGAACGGTCGTGAACATCGCCGGTGGTGGCGAGATCACGCTCAACGGACTCATCGCGATGGTGGGCGAACTCGCGGGTACCGGAGTCGTCATCGAGGACCACCCTCCACAAGCGGGCGACGCGAAGCGCAACGGCGCGTCCACCGACCTCGCGCGGGAACTGCTGGGGTGGTCCCCGCAGGTGAGTCTGCGAGACGGCATCGCCGCGCAACTCGCGTGGCACGACGCGCGTCGCGCGATGGCTGCCTGACCCTCGAGGGCGATCGACCGACGACCGGGTTTCGCCTGGGTCGCACGGAAACCGGGCTGCTACAGTGCCCGTCTCTCCTGGAGAGCGCGAGCCCCCATCGTCTAGTGGCCGAGGACGCCGCCCTTTCAAGGCGGTAACGGGGATTCGAACTCCCCTGGGGGCACAACCGTCACAAGTGGCGGACGCACTGGTCCTGTGGTGCAGTTTGGAGTGCACGCCGCCCTGTCAAGGCGGAGGCCGCGGGTTCAAATCCCGTCAGGACCGCCGGACGCCCGTCTTCGGGCCTCCACCCGGCCGGGTAGCTCAGTTGGCAGAGCGCGCGCCTGAAAAGCGCGAGGTCACCGGATCGACGCCGGTCCCGGCCACCACGACCGCGGGTCGTTGCAGGAACCGGCGGTCGAGCCTCAGAGTTCCTGGTGCTCTTCCACGGTGTCGAGGAACTGGCGGATCTCCGATGCCCGGAAACGCCGGTGTCCACCGAGGGTGCGGATCGCCGAGATCTTGCCGGCGCGCGCCCAGCGGGTCACGGTCTTGGGGTTGACGCGGAACATCGCTGCGACCTCGGAAGGCGTCAACAGTGCGTCGTCGTCGGGGTGTCCCTGCATTGCGGCCTCCGTTGAGCGAGATGGTCCGTACGATTCAGACCGGTTCGGGTGAGCGAGAGTAGTTGGTTCCCCCAGCACAGCCGAGGATCCCCAGCGGGACCCTCAGGTTTGGCATAGGTCCAATGTACCACTCGGTCCCATTTTTGTGGTTGATGCTCGATGTCACGTTGCGCAAGGCGATGCCTACACTCGCCGGACCATGTCGGTGCTCGCGATCACCAACCAGAAGGGCGGCGTCGGAAAGACCACGACGACCCACACCCTCGGCGAGGCGATGGCGGCCGGCGGGACCCGCGTGCTGCTGGTGGACCTGGATCCGCAGGCGTGTCTCACTTACGCGGCCGGCCTCGATCCCGAGAATCTCGAGACGTCGATCCACGACGTCTTCACGGGCCGGGTCGCCGCCGACGCGGTGCTCGTCACCGCCGGCCGCTGCTCGATCCTCCCCGCTTCGATCGACCTCGCGGGATCGGAGATCGCGCTGGCCACCAAGGTCGGCCGGGAACACGCGCTCGCGCGGGCACTCGCACCGGTGCGGTCCAGCTTCGACGTCGTCCTCGTCGACTGTCCTCCGTCGCTCGGCATCCTGACCATCAACGGTCTGACCGCCGCCGACTCGGTCGTGATCCCGTTGCAGTGCGAAACCCTCAGCCACCGGGGTGTCGGCCAGCTGTTGGAGACGATCGCCGACGTCCGGGCCTACACCCAGCCCGACCTCACCGTGCTCGGGGCGATCGCCACGATGTTCGACGGGCGCAGCCGTCACCCGCGCGAAATCGCCGCGGACGTCGCGTCGCGATACGGCATCCACGTGTTCGAGCCGGCGGTACCCCGATCGATCCGGTTCGCCGAAGCGCCGGCGTCAGGCGCGTCGATCCTCGACCACGCGCCCGCGTCGCGCGGTGCGCAGGCCTATCGAGATCTCGCGGATCAGGTGCTTCGGATCATCGGTCTCGGTCCGACGCTCGAACCACCGGCGGCCCCGTGAGCGCGTCCGACGGCAAGCGCGCGCTGTTCTCGACGGCGGTGCGCAAGCCCGGGACGCTCGTCGTCGTCTGCGGTTCCTGCCACGGGCGCAGTCGGCTCAGCTACCTCGAACTGGTGAAGCGATCGGTCCCGATCACCGCGTGGTTGCCGTGGCGCACTCACTCGCGGCTCGTGCGTTGCCCGGCCTGTGAGCACCGTACGTGGGTGGCCGCGCGCTGGTTCGACTGATCGAGGTCGACCGGGAGTGCGTTCAGGCCCGGTCGATCCGGACCGCGCCCGAGCCTGGCTCGACCGCGCCGATGATCCACGCATCCTGACCGGCCGCGTGCACGATCTCGACCGCGCGCGCGGCATCGCCGGGCGGAAGGACCACGCCCATCCCGATGCCGAGGTTGAACACCGACTCCATCTCGGACTCCGCAATCGCGCCGGCGCGCCGGACCTCGTCGAAGATCTCCGGCTCACGCCACGCGCGGCGATCGACGTGCGCGTCGGCCGCCGCCGGGAGGACGCGGTTGAGGTTGCCGGGTAGGCCACCGCCGGTGATGTGCGCGAACGCGTGCACCTCGACTCCGGCTCGCAGCGCGGCGAGCAGCGGCGCGTAGATCACACTCGGTCGCAGCAGTTCGTCGGCGAGGCTGGCGTCGGCACCGGACCACGCCGGCTCGTCCAACGCGCGTCCTGCGCGTTCGAGCAACGCGCGCCGCGCGAGCGAGTAGCCGTTGCACCGCAACCCCGTGCTCGCGATCCCGACGATTGCATCGCCCACCGCGACGTCGCGCGGCAGCACTCCGCCGCGCTCCACCGCGCCGACGGCGAGCCCGACGAGGTCGAGCTCGCCCGCGGCCATCAGCTGCGGGTGTTCGGACATCTCGCCGCCGAGCAACGCGCATCCTGCCTGGCGACACCCCTCGGCCACGCCGCCCACGATGACGTCGGCCAGGTCAGGATCGAGCCGACCCATCGACAGGTAGTCGAAGAAGAACAAGGGGTCGGCGCCCTGGGCCGCGATGTCGTCGGCGGTGCCGACGAGGTCGATGCCGATCGTGTCGTACCGGCCGGTCGTCCACGCGAGCACCGACTTCGTGCCGACGCCGTCGGTCGACGACACCAGGATCGGATCGTCGAACTCGAGGTCCCGGAGGTCGAAGAGGCCCCCGAACCCGCCGATCGAACCCATGACACCCGGGCGGAACGTGGACTCCGCGTGTTTCTTGATCCGTTCGACGGCCCGGTCACCCGCGGCGATGTCGACACCGGCCTGCGCGTAGGTGAGCGGTTGGTCGGTCACGACATCGGCGACGCGAGGTCGATCACGGTGTCCTGGAGTTCCCCCGCTTCGAGTATCAGTTTGGCGTCGGCGACCTGGAGGTCGACCGCCACCGGGTAGTCGCCGGAGAGACACGCGGTGCAGAAGGAGGTGGGCGAGGCGTGGGTGGCGCGCACCAGGCGGTGGAGGTCGATGTACGCGAGCGAGTCGACCCCGATGTACTCGCGAATCTCACCGACCGACAGGTCGGCCGCGAGCAGCTCGCCGCGCCGGCCGGTGTCCATGCCGTAGAAGCACGGGTAGCGATACGGCGGCGACGACACTCGGAAGTGCACTTCGGCCGCGCCCGCCTCGCGGAGCATCGCCACGACCTGCCTCGAGTTGGTGCCCCGCACGATGGAGTCGTCGACGACGACGAGTCGCTTGCCGCGGATGTTCTCGGGCAGCGGGTTGAGTTTCATGCGCACACCCATGCCGCGTTGCTGCTGACTGGGTTGGATGAAGGTCCGCCCGACGTAACGGTTCTTGACCAGCCCGTCGCCGTACGGGATGCCGGACGCACGCGCGTAGCCCTGCGCCGCGGGGATCCCGGACTCGGGTATCGGCATGACCATGTCGGCGTCGATGGGCGACTGCTGCGCCAGCTCCTCGCCCATGCGTTGGCGTGCCGCGTGCACGCTCTGGCCGTAGAGACGCGTGTCGGGACGCGAGAAGTACACGAACTCGAAGAGGCACAGCCGCGGCGTCGGCTCGGCGTACTGGAACTCGCGGTGCAGCCCGGACGCGTCGATGACCACCATCTCACCGGGGTTGACGTCGCGGATGTGGTGCGCGCCGACGATGTCGAGCGCGGCCGACTCGCTCGCGAGGATCCACCCACCGCCGTCGAGCCGTCCCAACACGAGGGGCCAGAAGCCGTGCGGGTCCCGGACCCCGATGAGCCGGCTGTCGTCCATGAGCACGAAGGAGAACCCACCCTCGAGCCGTGGCAGCACCTTCTCGAGCGCGAGCTCGAGCTCCCGACCGTCCGACCGGGGCTCGGCCGGCCACTCACGGGCGATCAACTCGGCGACCAACGCGGAGTCGGTGGTGGAATCGAACTGCGTCTCGTCGGCCGTCATCCCCGGCAACATCCCGAGCCCGCGCGCGAGTTTCGCGGTGTTCGTGAGGTTGCCATTGTGGCCGAGCGCGAACCCGGCGTCGCCGACGCTGCGGTAGATGGGTTGCGCGTTCATCCACGACGACGAACCGGTGGTGGAGTAGCGGTTGTGCCCGATCGCGAGGTGGCCGTGCAGGGAGGCAAGGCGGCGCTCGTCGAAGACCTGGGTGACCAGTCCCATGTCCTTCATCACCGTGATGGTCTCGCCGTCGCTCACCGCGATCCCGGCCGATTCCTGCCCTCGGTGTTGCAGGGCGAACAGCCCGAGGTACGAGAGGTGGGCCACGGGCTGACCGGGGCCGTAGACCCCGAAGACGCCGCACGCATGCCCGATGTTCGGTCCGGTCGAATCCGCCGCAAGCATCGTCACCAGTATCGCAGAGTGCGCCGAACCCGCACGACCTCTGGCCGGACCCCGAACCCGTTGGACCGGGTCAGACGCGGATCGCGTTCATCAGGTCGGGGATCGCGTCCCGATAGGCCCGGGTCGCATCGGCCCGCGCGACGTCGAAGACGCCGGTGGCGACCAGCCGATCACCCGTGGCCACACCGATCACCGCAACCGGCACACCGGCGGCACGAGCACGGTCGACGACCGCGTCGACCCGATCGGGGGCAACCGACAGCACCACACGCGACGCCGATTCGGAGAAACACGCGGCGACGCCGTCGATCCCGACCTCGAAGCCGATCCCGCCGTTGATCGCCATCTCGGCCAGCGCGACCGCCAGGCCGCCGTCGGAGCAGTCGTGCACGCCGGCCGGAACTCGCTCGCCGACGAGACCGGCCACGAGGCGATGCAACCGGAACGCGACGTCGAGGTCGGCCTCGGGCGGCACCCCGTCGCGCAGACCGTGGTGGGTGGCCCAGGCGGATCCGCCGAACTCGGGACGCGTCTCACCGAGGAGCACGATTGCGTCGTCGGCGCGCAGGGTCGCACCCGGCAGTGGGTCGACCAGTCGCTCGATGAGCCCGATCACCCCGACGACCGGGGTCGGGTCGATGTCCGCGCCCCGACTCTCGTTGTAGAAGCTGACGTTGCCCCCGATCACCGGGATCCCCAGTTCCCGACACGCTTCGCTCATCCCGTCGATGACCTCCGAGAACTGCCACATGACCTCGGGATGCTCGGGGTTGCCGAAGTTCAAGCAGTTGACGAGGGCCTTCGGCACGGCGCCGGCGCAGGCGACGTTGCGCGCGGCCTCCAGCACGACGAGCCGACCGCCGGTGCGTGGCTCCAGGGCGCAGAACCGCGCGGCGCCGTCGACCGAGAGCGCGAGGGCCTTGGGGGGCGCCTCGTGCAGGCGCAGGACGCTGGCGTCGCCACCCGGTCCGACCACGGTGCTGAGGAACAGTTGATGGTCGTACTGGCGGTACACCCAGGCCGGATCGGCGATGTTCGGCGACGCGAGCAGAGCGAGGAGTTCGCCGCCGAGATCAGCGCCGGTGGGGAACCGCCGGTCGAGCACTGCCCACGGGTCACGCGCGAGGCGCGCCGCGTGGTCTGACGGCTGCTCGAGCGGACGGTGGTACACGGGGCCGTCGCCGAGGCTGCCGATCGGCACATCCGCGATGGGCGTCCGGTCCGACGAGACTTCATAGGGAGCGTCGCCGATGGGCGGCGGCGGGTTGGCCCCGGGCACGCCGATGGCGTCGAAGAGGCCCTCGTAGACGCGGAACCGGCCGGTGTCGGTGACCCGGCCGATGACCGACGCTCGGATCTCCCAGCGGGCACACAGCGCGAGGACCTCGTCGAGGTTGGCCGGCGTGACGATGGCCAGCATCCGCTCCTGACTCTCCGAGGTGAGCATCTCGACCGGGTTCATCCCCGGCTCGCGATGCGGAGCTCGGGCGACGTCGACGTCCATGCCCGCGCCGGTCTTGGCCGCAGTCTCCGATGCCGCACACGAGATGCCGGCCGCCCCGAGATCCTGCACGCCGATGGCCAGGCCCGCGTCGAGCAACGCGAGGCAGGCCTCGATCAACTTCTTCTCCTCGAACGGGTCGCCGACCTGGACCGAGGGACGCTTGGCTTCGCTCCCCGCCTCGAATCCCGCCGACGCGAGCACGCTCGCCCCGCCGATGCCGTCCCGTCCGGTGGCCGCGCCGAGCAGCACCGCCAGGTTGTCGACGCCCTCGGCCCGTGCGAGCACCAAGCGGTCGATCGGCAGCGTGCCGAGACAGAAGACATTCACCAGTGGGTTGTCCCGATAGCACTCGTCGAAGACCAACTCGCCACCGATGGTGGGAACGCCGACCGCGTTGCCGTACCCGGAGATGCCGCTGACGACGCCCTCGAAGAGATACCGGGTCCGGGCGTCGTCGAGGGGCCCGAAACGGAGCGGATCCATCACCGCGATCGGCCGTGCGCCCATCGAGAAGATGTCGCGGATGATCCCGCCGACACCGGTGGCAGCCCCCTGATACGGCTCGACGGCAGAGGGGTGGTTGTGGCTCTCGATCCGCACCGCGACGGCCAGGCCGTCGCCGACGTCGATCACACCGGCGCCTTCGCCTGGTCCCACCAGCACCCAGGGCGCCTCAGTGGGGAACCGTCCGAGATGGGGTCGCGACGACTTGTACGAGCAGTGTTCGGACCACATGACCGAATACATCGCCAGCTCGAGGTGGGTCGGTTCGCGCCCCAACTCGTCGATCACGGCCTCGAGCTCGGCGTCGGTCATTCCCAACTGGCGGTGGAGCGGAGCGTCGGTCACGAGCCTCGACTCTAGTGACGACTGTTCCTGCCGTTCCGGAGCGGCAGGAACCCTGAATGAAGTAATAGAACGCTGTGTGATAGAACATATTCTGACGGCAGGATTTCCCACCAATAACCCCGACGAAGAACGAACTGGAGCATCCATGGCCGGACGAAAGACAGCGATGACCGACGAGCACAAAGCCAAGTTGGCCGAGGGTCGCGGGCTCAGCAAGCCGGTGCGGGACTACCTCGAGGCGATCGACGGAAACAAGCCCAAGCGGGGTCGCAAGCGCACCCCGGATTCGGTGAACGCACGGCTCGCCGTCATCAAGGACGAGCTCCCTTCCGCGAGCGTTATCAAGAAGTTGGAGCTGGTCCAGGAGCGCCGCAATCTCGAAGTCGAACTCGCCACAATGGGGACCAAGATCGACCTCACCGAGCTGGAGAAGGGCTTCGTCGGCGCCGCGAAGTCGTACTCGGAGCGTAAGGGGATCTCCTACGCGTCGTGGCGCGAGATCGGCGTCCCGGCCGACGTCCTGAAGCAGGCCGGCATCACCCGCGGCGTCTAGTTGACCTCGTCGCCGGGCTGAACCGGCCGGGCCGCCTCGCACGGGGCGGGGATCTCCGGACGCTCAGCTGCCGAACTCGTATCCGAGGTCAGGGGCGCCGAGCACCGGCACGTACGGAATCCCGCGATCGGCGAGTAGGCCCCCGAGCGCGCCGCCGCGGTCCAACAACAGCGAAACCGCCACGATCGGGCAATCCATCTCCTCGATCCCGGGCAACGACTCGAAGAGGGCCTTGCCGGTCGTCGCGGTGTCCTCCACGATCAGCACCCGCTGACCCGGCTCGAGAACGCCGGCAATACGACCGCCGACTCCGTGATCCTTCGCCTCCTTACGGATCGCGAACGACGGCTTCTGCGCCGTGAAAGCAACCGCCAGCGCCACCGGTACCGCTCCGACGACCGGGCCGCCGACCGCGTCGTAATCGTCGGCCGTGATGCCGGCCACCGCGAGTGCGTCGACGATCGCCTCCCCGACGATCGAGAAACAGTCGCCGCGGAACGTCACCTGACGACCATCGAGATACCAGTGGGAAACGCGGCCCGAGTTGAGGGTGAACTCGCCCTCCCGTATCGCGTACTGCCGGAGCACTGCAGCGACCGCCGTCTGGGTCGGCCGCAGGTTCATCGCACCGCCACGGACGCCGATGCGAGCAGCGAGCGCAGCATGACGAGTCCGTCGGCCGAGCCGAGCAGCGCGTCGGAGGCGCGTTCGGGGTGCGGCATGAGTCCGACGACGTTGCGCCCCTCGTTGCAGATGCCGGCGATGTCGTCCCGCGCCCCGTTGGGATTGGCGACGTACCGCACGACGACCCGCTCCTCCGCCCGGAGCGCGTCGAGGGTGCGGTCGTCGCAGACGTAGTTGCCCTCGAA
>JBDUBS010000497.1:0-2906 GCA_040003875.1 Acidimicrobiia bacterium
GAGATCGTCGAGGACGCGGACCGCATCGCCCCGGCCCACCAGTGCGTCGACGATGTGAGAACCGATGAAGCCGGCACCGCCGGTGACCAGGGTCTGCATGGACCGCGGACGTTACCCGGCCGGTCGAGACTCAAGCCGCCATCGACACGGGTCGATGAAGCCAGCAGTCACCTCACCCGAAACCGTGGACCCGATGGACGTCGACGATCAAGCGAAGCTGCTCGATGCTCTCCCCGACGCCGTCGTCCTCCTCGACGCGAATGCCACCCTGACTTGGGGCAACGAGGCCGCGGTGCGAACGTTCGGCTGGTCACTCGAGGACGTCCGCGGGCGATCGGCGCTCGAGTTGGTACACCCCGACGACCACGAGTGGGCGGCCCGCGCCCTCACCAGCGTGCAGGGGAAGTCGGTGGGCTCACTCATCGAGGTCAGGATCCGCGCCGCCGACGGCTGGCGCCTCTCCGAGATCATCGGGTCGCCGTACGGCGACGGCGGCGTGCTCATCTCGATTCGAGACATCACGGAGCGTCGGCGGTACGAGATCGCCAGCGGCGACGATTCCCAGATGCGCGCCATGATGCACCACGCCGGCGCGGTGACTCTCCTGCTGCGTGCCGACCACGTCGTGACGTCGGTGTCCGGCGCGATGACGCGTATCACCGGTCTCGACCCGGAGACGGTCGAGGATCAACCGATCGGGGCCCTCCTCGCCGATCCCGCCGACGGTCCCCGGCTGGAGGCCGCGATCGACGACTCGCACGTCGGCGACCCGTCGACCGTCGTCGTCGGCGTGACCACCTTCGATCATGCGTCGGTGCTCCCCATGGAGTTCACGATCGTGAACCTGCTCGACGATCCGACCGTGGGTTGCTACGTGGTCTCGGGCCACGACGTGAGCGAGCGGGTCGCCGTAGAGGGTGAGCTGCGCAGCGCGTTGTCGCTCCTCAATGCAACGCTCGACTCGACGGCCGACGGGATCCTCGTCGTCGACGCCGCGAACAACATCACGAGCTTCAACCAGCAGTTCATCTCGATGTGGCGGATCCCCCTCACGATCACCGAGACGCGCGACGACCGTGCCGCGCTCGGGTTCGTGATCGACCAACTCGCGTACCCCGAGGCCTTTCTGGCGAAGGTCGAGGAGCTCTACGCGGAACCCGACGCCGAGAGCTACGACATGCTCGAGTTCAAGGACGGTCGGGTCTTCGAACGCTTCTCGCGACCACAACGGGTGGACGGAGCCGTCGTCGGACGCGTGTGGAGCTTCCGAGACCTGACCGAACGGAAGCGACTCGAGGACGAACTCGTCTATCGCGCGTTCCATGACCAGCTGACCGGACTCCCCAACAAGGCGCGGTTCTGCGACCGGTTGGCTCACGCGGCCGACCGCGGCCGGCGCTCCGCGGCGAACTACGCAGTGCTCTTCTGTGACCTCGACAATTTCAAGACCGTGAACGACAGCCTCGGCCATCATTCCGGCGACGAACTGATCGGCATCGCCGCCGACGCGATCTCGAGTTGTCTACGCGCCGGCGACACCGCGGCCCGCCTCGGCGGCGACGAGTTCGCGATCCTGGTCGAAGACCTGAACGAGCCCGAGGACGCCACCGTGCTCGCCGAACGCATCGTGGAGGCATTCCGACACCCGTTCCGCATCGGTCGCACCGAGGTGATGTCGACGGTCAGCATCGGCGTGGCCTTCGGCTCGGACGGCTCCACGAGTGAGCAGCTGCTCCGCAATGCCGACCTGGCGATGTACCTTGCCAAGGGAAGGGGCAAGAACCGGTTCGAGTGCTACCGGAGTGAGGCCCACGACGCGGTCGTGGTGCGTATCGAGGTCGAAGCCGACCTCCACCATGCGCTCGAGCGGGACGAGCTCACGCTCTTCTACCAGCCGATCGTCGACACGGGGTCGGAGGAGATCGTCGCCGTCGAGGCCCTCGTACGATGGGAACACCCGACCCGCGGCCTGCTGCTCCCTGCCACGTTCATCCCGCTCGCGGAGGAAGCCGGTTTGATGGACCCCATCGGCGCCCGGGTCCTTCACGACGCCTGCCTCGCCGCCGCTGCTTGGAACGGACCCGGTCGTCCGCCGGTCGCGGTAAACGTGAACGTCTCGTCGTGCCAACTCGCCGGGGAAGCCATCGTGCCCGCCGTCGTACTGGCCCTGACCGAGAGCGGCCTCGATGCGTCGAACCTCATCCTCGAGATCACCGAGACCGCCATGTTCCAGGACACCCAGACCGCGCGGCGCAACCTCCGCGCCCTCAAGGCCATGGGTCTACGCCTTGCGCTCGACGACTTCGGGACGGGTTATTCCTCGCTCACCCACCTCCAGCACTTCCCGATCGACATCGTGAAAATCGACAAGTCGTTCGTGGCGTCGATCGTAGATCGCGACTCCGTCCTCGCCCCCGCGATCATCCAACTCGCCGCGTCCCTCGGACTCGTCACCGTGGCCGAAGGGGTGGAGAACGCCGAACAGCTGCGTCGCCTCCGGGAACTCGGCTGCGACCTGCTCCAGGGGTTCTGGCTCCACCGGCCGATGACCCAACGCCACGTCACCGACCTGATCCTCGGTGAGGACACCGTGCTGCATCTCGCGGCCGGCTGAATCCGTTCCTGACGCCGCCGTCAGGTACGTGCGAGACTGCGCGTGATGACCAAACCGAAGGCATTCGTGACCGCCCCGTTCCGGGGCGAGGGGCTCGAAATCCTCGAATCCCTTTGCTCCGAGGTCGTGCTCGATCCGTGGATCGACCACCGCCCGCTGCGGCTCTACAACTCCGAGCAGCTGGCAGAACGTACCGCCTCCGAGGGCGCCGACGTCCTGATCGTCGAGAGCGACAGCGTGAAGGGACCAGTGCTCGAACTCCCCCTCATGGCCATCGGCTCGTGCCGCGGTG
>JBDUBS010000422.1:0-9746 GCA_040003875.1 Acidimicrobiia bacterium
CCAGGGTCCGGGACGCGCCGAACCCGACGTCCAACCGCGACCCGGCCGCAGTGCGGAACGGCGTCACCCACGCCGTCGCGAGGTCGTGGTCCAGCGCGGCGGACGCGCGCACCGCCGGTGCGTTCACGAGCCGGGCCGACGAGCGGGCCTCGACCGGTCCGCGGTACCCGAGCGTGCGGTCGATCTGGGCATCGTCACGGTCGCGTGACAGCCGGATGTCGCCGGCGACGGAGAAGCCGCGTGCGGTCGGGAGCGTGAACGCGCGCGCCAGGATCGGCTCGGGGTCGTGCCGGGCCGGCACCGGCAGGACCCGGTCCCGATTCATCAAGAGCACGAGCGGCCGCGACGCGGAGGCCGCGCCCGCGGCGCGCAGGAGGTCGCCGGGCATCTTCACGACTTCGCTGACCACGACCGGAGCGGAGCCCGCGGCATCGGACTGCAGCCGGATCTCGCCGAACCCCACCGGGCTCAGTCCGCCGAAGATGAACTGTTCACCGACGTTGGTGTCCTGTACCTCGACTTCGAATGTACGGAACCGGCGCTTCGGGAACGTGATCGTCTGACCGCCCGCCGTCCGCGACGAGGGACCGAGGGTGATCGTGGTCGGGTCCTTGCCATCGAACCGCATGACCGCCGTCGTGATGTAGCGGTCGTTCGGTGGTTGGAGGATCTGGACCAGGTTCACGTGGTCGGTCGTGATCGGGTCATCGAGTCCGATCCGGATCCGGAGCCCCCGCACGGAGTCGAACTCGCCCGCTCGCCACGAGGTGAGTGGATCGCCGTCGAACGCGCGACTCGGCCGGTCCTCGGGCGTGTACGTGATCGCATTCCCGTACGAATCGGCGCGGATGCTGCGCGCGCCGTGGAGCACGGTCACGGTCTGCGAATCGCGGGGCGCGTCAGGGAACAGGTCGAGCCGCGCGTCGGACTCGTCCTTGGTGAGCGGATGGGTTCCGGGCCCCTCGGTGAACCCTGCGGTCTCGGTGAGGGTGCTCCACCGGCGGCCGCGGTCGCGGTTGCTGTCGGTGACCACCAAGGTCGCGTCGCGCCGAACCTGGGCCTGCAGCGCTTGCGGGTCCTTCCCGAACGACGCTGAGTACTGGACGAGCGGTTGGGTGTCGAGCATCCCGGCTTGGGCGGCGTCGACCATCCCCTCGCCGTCGCCGGCCATCACGATCGGGCGCCGAGGGCTGATGGTCCGCACGATCGGGACCGGCTGCTTGACCCCGAAGACCGCGACCGGTGGCGGCAACGCGAGGGTGGGGTCGGCGAGGAATGCCTGCTCGTCCAGAAACGGGAACTCGGTGCTCTGGGTGGAGCCGGGCCGGCCGAAGGTCCGGGGCCCGTCGAGTCCGCTCGGCGTCGGCGTGAACAGATCCCACGTGAAGAGTGGCCGCAGGAGGCGGTAGCGCTCGAACTGGACGTCGTTGCGGAGGGTGATGTCCCCGACGCCCATCAGGCGAGCCAGCGGCGAGATCGAGTCCGGCGTCAACTTCCGGTCCTGCAAGCGGAGGTCGAAGGCGTTGAGGAGGTTCGCCGACGCCGGGGATCCGTACGGGATCACTTCACGCGCCACGTACGGACGGTCGATCAGTCCCGGCGTGATCGGATCGACGGTCTGACCCCACCGGTACGACCCGAAGTCCGATCCGGGAACTTCGAGTACCCGCGTGTTCGGGCGCTTGGTGTCGAGCGCCTTCGCCGCCTGCTTCCAGTACCGAGGGATCTCCTCGGGGCGTTGCAGGTTGTCGCCGTAGAAGCCACCGGTCCACAGTGCCGGCAGGTTGAGGAACACCAGCAGCCCGGCCAGGACCGGGATGGCGTACGACCACCGGACCCGACCCCGAGTGCGGAGCCGCACGACCGCCGCCGACACTCCCGCGCCGATCAGCGCAGCCAGACCCAACACGACGAGCGGCACCGCCCGGCCCGTACTCCGGAGTGCGAACGCGACCGACGACGTCTGCGACAGCTTCTTGAACGCTGCGCCCACCGGTGTGGGTGAGTCGTACGGGTGCGCGCCGACGGCCACCACGACGCCGACCACGATCACGAGCATGAAGTACGCGCGGTACCGCCAGCGGACGATCGCCGCCGAGAGCAGTGCGAGCGTCGGGATCGCGTACGAGACGAGAATGAGGAGTGGACGCTGGGTGTATCCCGTGCTCGCTTCAATCCACGGTCCGAGGCGATCCCGGCCGTAGAAGAACCAGTAGCCGAGCCCGCGCAACACCTCGTTCGGCATCGTGGTGCGCGAGACGACGCGCATCGTCTCCGTGTACTTGAGGATGTTGAGCCCGTAACCGCCCTGGGCCCACAACCCGGACATCCACCACGCGGACGCGGTGAGCGTCAGGAGCCCGATCTTGGCGACGATGCCCAGGACCCGTCGCCAGTCGACGCGTTCGATCACGAGCGCGTACGGGATCCACAACAGCGGTGCGAGACCGGCGAAGACGAGCGCGGTGAGGTTGACGCTGCCGATCACCTGGATCAGCAGCGCGAAGAGTGCGGCGTGTCGCCAACCCCCCCGCCGTAACCCACGGATCAGGAACGCGAGCATCCACGGCAGGCCCGCCCACGGGAGCAGCAACACCGACAGGCGCGCCGCGTATTCGAGCCAGTACGGGCTGAGCATGAACACCAGTGCACCGACGGGGGCGCCGGCGCCGCGGAGTCCGAGGGTCCGGAACAGGTACAGGATCCCGGTCCCCGCGGCAAAGAGGATGGTGGCGAGCCAGAGCCGCTGCGCGACCCAGTCGGGGACGCCGACCCGGTCGAGGACCCAGTAGTACGGGCCCATCGGGAACAGGTACCCGATGTTCTGGTGGGTCACCGTGCCGAGCCCGATGTTGCCGTCCCACATCGACCATGCCCGCTCCAGGACGCGTCCCGGGTCGAGGTACAGGTATTGCTTCGTGTCGGCGACGACGCGTCCGGGATGCGCGGCGAGTACCGGGAGGTACGCAAGGGCCGCGAGCAACAGGTAGCCGACGCGTCGGTGCCACGGCTTGCTCACCGCGGTGTCCTGCGCATCGAACGACGCCCCGTCCGGCGGGCCGCTCCCCTCCCTGATACTCGCGGTCATCGTGCGAACCGGCGCAACTCGACCCGTTCCCCGTCGGGTCCGGCAGCCCCCGTGACGCGTTCCGACTGCCGGCCGTCGCGAGCGAGGTTGTTGACGATCGCCTCGCACTTCGTACCGAGCGTCCGGTAGCCGGGCGACCACACGAGCCATACCGACCCCGCCCCGGCCGTACGGTCGAGCGAGCGGGCGAAGCGAGCCGGGTCACCGGCGTGGTTGCGGTCCGCGTAGTCGTACCAGTCGACGAAGTCGGGGGCGGTCGAGTTCGGGAAGGTCACCTGCCGGATCGCAGCACCGCGTGTTCCGAGGTCGCGATCCACCAGACGCGCCGTACTCGGCCCGAGCTGATCGGGGCAGTAACCCACGACGTCACCCGGCGCCAACCGTGGCACGAGCGCGCCGGCGATCGCGCCCGACGCCGTCCGCACTTCACGGGCGGCACGGACGCCGCCGACGATTCCGACCGCCACGATCACCGCGAGGAACGCGACCCGCACCCGCAGATCACCGATTGCGACCACGCCGAGTGCGCCGACCAGCGCCGCGAACGGGAAGACCACCGAGGCGTACCGGTCCTGGACCCCGTTCCCGGCCACGACCGACACCAGCACCGCGAGGCCGAGGGTGCCCCCACCGATCACGGCCAGAGCTCGCGCCGTCAGAGCGACGGCGCGACTCGACCGGACGACCGCGATCACCGCGGCGGCCCCGAGCAGGACGGTGAGGACCCAACCCGCGGGATTGCGGCCACCACCGAACGCCACGACCGAATGCCACGTGCTGCCGACGAGTTCCGCCGGTGCATCCCAGGGCGTCCCGGTATGGGCGAGTTGGAGGCGCAGGGTCGGGATCCAGGGAATGAAGAGCAGACCGCCCATTGCGATCCCGACCAATACGCGACCGACTGCGGCCCGGGTGGCGGTGTCACCACGCAGTCCGACCGCCACGAGCACGACGACAACCGTCGCCGCGAGGAACAACGACCAGTACTGCGAGTAGAGCAGGCCCGCGCTCACCACGGCCAGACCGCCGATGCGGAATCTCGACGGGCGGTCCCAGAGGTCGGCGACGAGGATGATCGCGGCAAGGACCAGCGCGACGACCAGCGAGTACATCCGCGCCTCGGACGAGTACCGGACCGCGTAGGGGGACGTCGCCACCACCACGGCCGCGGTGAGCCCCAACCACCGTCGTTCAGTGGTGGTCCGGCCGAACCGGCTGCCCGCTACGAACGCGAGCCCCACCGCGATCACCCCGATCACACCCGCGAGTGCCCGCACCGCGGTGTCGCCGGCCCCGAACACCGCGATCCAACCGTGGAGCAGGACGTAGAACAAAGGCGGGGCACCATCTCGTTCGAGCGCGGCGCGCAACTGGTCGAGCGGCAGCTTGGCGATGTTGACCGTGAGGGCTTCGTCGAGCCACAGGTCGGCCGGGGCCACGAAGCGGAGCACGAGGCCCGTGGCGATCGCGAGGGTGGCCGCGAGCGTCCCGATCCACACGGTCGGGTGGCGTGATTCGACGCGCTCGGCCCGCGCGCCCGTGGGTCGCTGACCTGGATGCGCCTCGCCTGCGGACGCCGCGACATCGACCTTCATGCGGGTCGTTGAGCGTACCGGCCGCCACCCGGACATCGGGGGCATCGGATCGTCGTCAGGCGGTGACGTTCGGGACCACCTCGGCCCGAAAGCGTTCCATGCTCTCGCTCGCCGGGAAGTCCCGGAACCAGAGCACGAACTCACGACATCCCGCGTCGGCGAAGGCCTGCGCCTTGTCGGTGACCTGCGCGACCGTCCCGACGAAGTTGTCCCGTACGTACGCATCCGGCTCCCCGCGCCCCCACAGCGAACCGCCGGCGGGTGACTCCATCCACCGTTGAAGATCGGCCTCGGTGTCGAACAGGGCACAGTCGGGTCCGTGGGTTCGGGTGATCGTGTCGAAGTCACGCCCCGCGTCTGCACAGTGGCCGGCGAGCACCTCCGACTTGTGGACGAACTCCGCCGGGCCGACCTGCCAGTTGGTGGCGTCCGCATGCCGCGCCGCGATCCGCAACGTCACCTTCTCCCCGCCACCGCCCACCCAGATCGGCGGGCGCGGCGAGCGGATGGGCTTGGGATCACAGTAGGCGCCGTCGAGATTCACGAAGCTCCCCGCGAAGTCGACGGTCTCCTCGGACCAGAGTCTCGGGATCACCTGAATCGTCTCGTCGAGGATCGCGAGCCGCTCACGTGCCGGACGGAACTCGTAGTCGTAGGCCTCGTACTCCCGCTCGTACCACCCCGCCCCGAGCCCGAGGATCAGGCGGCCGTTTGAGAACACGTCGACGCACGCCGCTTCCTTGGCGAGGAGGCCCGGGTTGCGGTAGTTGGAGCACGTGACGAGTTGACCGAGTTCGGCGCGTTCGGTCACCTGGCTCAGGGCCGCGAGCATCGTGAACGCCTCGAAGCAGTGCGTGGCCTCACGGCGGGGCACGGTCTCCACGTGGTCGTACACCCACAGGTGGTCGTATCCCACCCGTTCGGCGAGTTGGGCCAACTCCACCGAGCGCGCCCACGCGTCGCCCGCGCCCCACCCCGTGTATTCGAGCTTCCAACCCTGGGGGACGAACGCGCCCCAGCGCAGCGCGCTCACCGGTAGTCCCACCACTGGATCTCGACCATCATCGGGAGCAGGTAGCGGACGTAGATCGAAGTGATGGCGAGCATGCCGTGGTCCTCGGTCGTCTTGTCGATGATGTCGACGCGGTCGTCGCGCGCCTGCCACACCTTCGCCTTCGCGAGCACGGCGTCGAGTTCGACTTCGCGCTCGACGCTCAGTCCGAAGTGGTCGAGCCGGGGACAGGTCATCGGCGGTTCGTCGGCGATGAGGAAGACGAACTGCTCGATGGTGTGCACACCGAAGACGAGCTTCTGCCCGTCGACGGTTTCCGTCGGCAGCTCGTTCCAGCCGAAGACGTCGCCGTAGAACGCGGCCAACTCCGAGCGGCCCTGCGCTTCGAGCAACTCCGAGGGAACGCTCATCGCGACGTGGTTGAAGCGAGGTGCGCGCGTGTCGCTCACGGCTGACGTCCGTGAGCCGGAGCCACGACGACCTTCGCGGGAACTTCCCCGGCGCCGAGACGACCGATCGCATCCCGGAGTTCGTGCAGGCCGACGTCCTCGGGTTCGATCAGCACGTCCGTAGGGAACCCAGGCGTCGCGAGCATCTCGAGCGCGCGTTCGAACCCGTCGGCGTCATAACAGAACGCACCGGTGATCGAGAGTTCGTTCAGCAGGATCCGATTGGGATCGAATCGAGGCGGCTTGATACCGGCACCGACGAGCACGAGTCGGCCGGTGCGCGCGAGTTGCCCGAGGCACTGCTCCATCGCGACGGCATGTCCGGAACATTCGAGGGCGACGTGGAACGGCGCGTCGGTGATGGCGTCGGGCATTGGCGGGGCGTGCAGGTCCCCCGGCTCCACTACCTGCGCGCCGAGTCGTTCGCACAGGGCCCTGCGCACCGGCGAGGGTTCGCTCACCACCACATCGGTGATGCCGCGGTGGATCAGGGCTGCCGCGCTCAACGCCCCGATCGGACCGCCCCCGGTGATGAGCACGCGCTCGCCGGGCTGCACCGCGGCCCGGGTGATGCCGTGCAACGCGACGGCCAACGGTTCGGTGAGTGCGGCCTCGCGCAGGCCGAGCCCGTCGGGCAGTCGCAGCAGTTCGGCCTCCGGCACCCGCATGAAATCCGCGAAGGCACCCTGCCACTCGCCGGTACCCACCGATCCGCGCCCGGCGCACAGATTGGGCCGGCCAACCCGGCAGTACTCGCATTCACCGCAGTGCACCGGCGGCCCGCCCACCACGGCGTCGCCTACCGACCACTTGCTCACGCCCGCGCCCACCGAGACGACGGTCCCGCTGTACTCGTGACCGTGGACCCGGTTCGGCGCCGACCAGCCCTCGAGCACGAAGTGGATGTCGGATCCGCACACCCCACAATGGCTGACCTCGAGGAGCACGTCGTCGGGTCCGACCGTTGGGGTCGGGTAATCCTCGACGTCGATCGTCTGGTTCCCCTTGTAGACCGCGGCCCGCATCGTCTCCGGTATCAGGCGCTCAGGAATCATCGGCGCAGCGTGTCCCAACCTGACACGCACGTCAACTACAGCCGGACGGGTGATGGCCGCCCCACGCGCGGGACGCCAGAGTTCTCCCGTCCACCCCACCTCCCCACCGTTTGTCACTTTGAGGACGCTGGGCGTCCTTCCGGTGACAAGCGGTCTGAGGCCGGGAAAGTGTTTGTCAGTTCGAGGACGCCGTGAGTCAGCGCTGGGTGAAGTCCCAGAGCTTCTGACGATCGGCGGCGGAGAGATCCGCGTGGGTCCGGCCCGGGAACTCGGATTCGCGGTACGCCCGCAGCGCTTCGGAGCGGCGCACGATCGAGCGGTCGAAGCACACGAACTCGTGGGCCAGGGTCGACGGCTCCTCACCGTCGGCGCTCCCCCAGGCCAAGCTGCCGATCTCGGCCGCGGCGAGCGCGTACGCCCGCAGGACCGGTGCGGGCGCCATGATCCGCAGGACGCCCGAGACTTCACCGACCCACTCGTTCCATTCGTTCGCGTCCCAGGCCTTGGCGTCCTCGGTCGCGGCTTCCTTCGCGACGAAGGCCCCCGGGGCCGTCAGCGCGCGGTCGAGACCGGCAGTGCGGAGTCGCACCGTCCCCTCCGACGGCCGGGTCTGCGGGAGTTCGGACCGCAGCGCCTCGAGCACCGCCGCGGTGGGTTCGTCGAGTTCGGCCGGGACGAGGACGAACGGGATCGACTCGGGCTCGTCGGCCACCGGCGGGAGGAGCGACGGCCGGTCGAAGAGGATCATCGTGCGCGTCTGGTTCTGGAACGCCGTGGCCCAGACCATGTGGGCGAGATCGTCGAGGCTCGCCAGGTCGCAGTCGAGCTGCCAGCGCCCGTCGACGCGCACGGTCGCGTAACGCGAGAGGTCGGAGGGACGCGGCGAGAGCACTGACCAGGGTGCACCGTCGAGGAAGCGCTTGCGACGGTGGAGACGAACCGATGATCCCGACTGCATCGGCCCAGGATGACAGACGCCCGCACCGGGACCGAACCGGGCGACGTCAGTGTGCGGCGCGGCGGGAGAAGATCAGTTCGTCGCCGTCCTGGGCGACCACCGCGAACCCGGTGCGGTCGAGCAGCCGACGCACCGACGCATTCTCTTGGTGCACGATCGCAATGACCCGCGCGAGCGCCAAGGTGCGGAAGAGATCCTCGACCACTGCGTCGAGCGCTTCGGTGGCATAGCCGATGCCCTGGGCATCGGCGGCGAGCGTGATCCCGACCTCCGCAGTCGGTTCCACCGGCTCGCGCCGGACCCCGATGTCTCCGATCAGCCTGACCGTGTCCTTGCGTTCGAGTGCGAGCTGGGTCCACTCACCGGGGCGGAACAGCTCCGAGATCGCCATCTCGTAGACCAGCGCCTCGGCCGACTCACGGGAATACGGGACGTCCCAGCCCTGCCAGCGCGCGACCGCGGGATCGTTGCGGTACGCGTGGAACTCGTCGAGATCGTCGAGCGTGAAGCCCCGCACCAGGAGCCGCTCGGTCGTCAGGAACCATTCGGCGTCGGCCACGGTCGGCTCAGGTGCGCGGGGGCTTCTTGGAGTTGCGCATCCGACCGCGCTGCGACGCGTCGAGGATCACCTTACGGAGTCGCACACTCTCGGGCGTGACCTCGACGCACTCGTCGTCGGCCACGAACTCGAGCGCCTGCTCCAATGACAACTGGCGCGGCGGGGTCAGACGAACGGTGTCATCCGAGCCGGAAGCGCGCATGTTGGTGAGCTTCTTCTCACGCGTCGGGTTGACGTCCATTTCTTCCGAACGCGACGACTCGCCGACGATCATGCCTTCGTAGACCTCGACGCCGGGACCGACAAGCATCTCGCCGCGTTCCTGGAGGCTGAAGAGCGAATACGCCATCGTGACCCCGCGTCGGTCGGCGACCATCGAGCCGTTCGGACGACCCCGCAGATCGCCGAACCACGGGGCGTAGCCGTCGAACACGTGATGCAAGATCCCGGTACCGCGCGTCTCGGTCATGAACTCGGTGCGAAACCCGACCAGCCCCCGTGCGGGAACCAAATACTCGAGCCGTACCCAACCAGTGCCGTGGTTGATCATCTGCTCCATACGACCCTTGCGGACCGCGAGCAGTTGGGTGACCGCGCCGAGGAACTCCTCCGGCACGTCGACCGACGCGCGCTCGACGGGCTCGTGCAGCTTGCCGTTGATCTGGCGGGTGACGACCTGGGGCTTGCCCACCGTCAGCTCGAAACCCTCCCGACGCATCTGCTCCACCAACACTGCGAGTTGGAGCTCGCCCCGGCCTTGCACTTCCCATGCGTCGGGGCGCTCGGTCGGGACCACCCGGATGGCGACGTTGCCGACCAGTTCCGCGTCGAGGCGGTTCTTGAGCAGACGCGCGGTCAGCTTCGTGCCGTCGTTGCCCGCGACCGGGGACGTGTTGATCCCGATCGTCATGGACAGGCTCGGCTCGTCGATGGCCATGACGGGCAACGCGACCGGATTCTCCGCGTCGGCCAAGGTCTCGCCGATCGTGACCTCGGGCAGACCCGCGATGGCGATGATCTCACCCGGGCC
>JBDUBS010000634.1:0-2898 GCA_040003875.1 Acidimicrobiia bacterium
GACGGCGTGAACCCCGGTCGCTCAGCGTTGGTGCTGTCGGAGAGGAGGAGCCGGATACCGCCCGGGCGGGTCGCGATCTCGCCGAGGCGGGCCAGGTCGGTGCGGCGGCCGTCGACCGGTGTGAGATCGAGCTTGAAGTCTCCGGTGTGCAGGATCGTGCCCTGAGGCGTGTGGTACGCCGCCGCGAAGGCGTGCGGTACCGAGTGGGTCACGGGAACGAACTCGACGTCGAACGGCCCGATCATCCGGCGCTCGCCGTCGGCGACCGGGATGAGTTCGGTGCGCTTCAGCAGCCCGGCTTCCTCGATCCGCGACTTCGCCATACCGAGCGACAGCGGCGAGCCGTAGATCGGGAACGAGAGTTCGCGCAGGAGGAACGAGAACCCGCCGGCGTGATCCTCGTGCCCGTGGGTGAGGACGGCCCCCTCGACTTGGTCGGCGCGCTCGCGCAGGTACGTGAAGTCGGGCAACACCAGGTCGACCCCTGGCATATCGACCTCGGGAAACATGATCCCGCAGTCGACGATCAGGATCCGCCCTGCGAGCTCGATGCAGAAGCAGTTCCGGCCGATCTCACCGAGACCGCCGAGGAAAACGATACGTACCGGGTCCGCCACGGGCGCAGGCTACCCGGTGGGTGTGCCGGTTCCTCGTGCCGCCCCAAAACCGGACGAACGCGTACCACCGCTCGCCGGGCGTTCGTTACGCGGGGCGGATCTCCACCCGGGTGTCGTTGAAACACGCGCCGCCGGCGAGGTCCGACAACGTGTCGGGAACGAGCGCGTTGGCAGTGAGCCGCTCGGCGAAATCCCGACACCACGATCCCTTGGGCATCGAGACGACACCGGGCCGCAGCGTGGCGTCGACCTGCACGAACGTCGTGAGACCGGCCCGGTCGTTTGCGACCCGCACGGGCTGACCGTCGGCGAGGCCGCGCGCGGTCGCGTCGTCCGGATGCATCTTGACCGCCGGCTCGGCGGGTTGGAACTCGCCGAAAATGGAGTTGATCGTCTTCGCGGTGGCGGGGGTGATCAACGTGAGGGGGTACGGGTCGTCGAGCTCGGCGTAACGCGGTACCCCCAGCTCGTGCATCGCCGCAAGCTGCGCGCGGGCTTCGGTATGGCTGGGGAAGGTGTCCCGGAACTGCACCGTGCCCCCAGCGGGTCGCGTCTCCCGCACACCGTCGTACGTGCCGTCGTCCCGAAGACAGCGCGCCAGGATCTCGGCGCGATCAGTCGAGAACCGGGTCAGGTCGTAGCCCATCCGGCGGGCCAGTTCCGCGGCGACCTCGTTGTTGGATCGACTCTCCCCGATCGGCTCGATCACGCGCGGCGTCTCCTGCAGTGCGTACGAGCCGTACGAGGCCGCGAGGTCGTGGGTCTCGAAGTGCGTCGTGGCCGGGAGTACGACGTCGGCGAAGCGGGCGGTGTCGGTCATCACCTGCTCGTGCACCACCGTGAAGAGATCCTCCCTGGCGAGACCCGCGAGCACCGCGGTCTGATGAGGATTCGTCGCCGCGAGATTGGAGCCCTGGACGAACAGCACCCGGATCGGCGGGCGCAGGTTGGGGTCGCAGAGGGCCGCCCCGAAGGTGTTCATGTTGAAGGCTCGGGGCCGACGCCGGTCTTCGGGCGTGTCGGGTTCACGAGCGTCCCACGCAAGTGGTGTCGCTTCACTGAGGCTCGCCATGACGCCTGATCCCGGCACCCCGAACTGTCCGGTCAGCACCGGCAGCGCCATCACCGCGACGCACGCCGAGCCGCCGTTCCGATTCCGTTCCAAACCCCAGCCCGGTCGGAACAGGGCCGGCCGGATCGTCCCGAGCATCGTCGCGAGCTCGGTGATACCGGCCGCCGGAACGTCACAGATCTCGGCCGCGCGGTCGACCGGATACGCGTCGGCCGCACCCAGGAACTCCTCCACACCACTTGCGTGGTTCGCCAGGAAATCGGTGTCGAGCAGATCGCGCGTCGCGAGCTCCCTGGCCACCGCGTACGCGAGGACGACGTCGGTGCCCGGTCGGACCGCGAGGTGGAGATCCGCGCGCCGGGCGGAGGCGGTGGCCCGCGGATCGACCACGACCACCTTCGCCCCGAAGTCGCGTTGGGCGCGTGTCACCAACGGCGGGAGGTGCGTATTCGAGACGGTCGGGTTCGCGCCCCAGATGACGATCAGGCGGGAGTGGATGACGTCGAGCGGGTCAGCCGAGAACATCGAGCCGAAGAGCGTGTGGTACGCCGCGCCGTACGTGGCCGCACACACCGTGTGGCGTACCCGGCTGGCGCCGAACCGCTTCCAGAACCGCTCACCGACCTCGTCCTGCAACAGCGGCGCGGAGGAGTTGTACACGTACGGCACGACCGACTCCGGACCGGTGGTGGCCTCCGCGCGCCGCAGGTTCGCGATGATCGAGTCCATCGCCTCGTCCCAACTCGCGGCGCGGAAGTCACCGGAACCCTTGGGGCCGGTCCTGATCAGTGGGCTCATGACGCGTTCGGGCGCGTACACCCGCTGCGCGTGGTGCTTGACCTTCTGACAGATGAACCCGTCGGTCAACGGGTTCCCGGGCGCCGCGTCGACCTTCGTGATCCGCCCGTCGGCGACGGTGACGGTCAACGAACACGTGTCGGGACAATCCAGCGGACACGCAGTGATGTGCTCGACAACCCCCATGGCCCGAGTCTCCCACGCCATCCCGCCGAGCGGTTTACGCGGTGGCGCGATCCTTGGCGACCTCGTCGAGCTCCGCGTACTCGGTCTCGGTGTCGGCCCAGTCCTCGAACTGGATCACGCCGATTTCGGTGAAGCGGTCGCGCAGCCAACCGTCGCCGGCGTCGAGCAGACCGAGCTTCTTGCAGTTCGGGACGATCTTGGAGAACAGGATGTTCTGGAACTCCT
>JBDUBS010000139.1:0-2898 GCA_040003875.1 Acidimicrobiia bacterium
CCCGGCTTCGGCGAGCGCCGCAAGGCCATGCTCCAGGACATCGCCATCCTCACCGGTGGCCAGGTCATCAGCGAGGAAGTTGGCCTGAAGCTCGAGGGCATCGGCCTCGAGCTGCTCGGTAAGGCCCGCAAGGTCGTCGTGACCAAAGACGAGACCACCATCGTCGAGGGTTCGGGCACGCGCTCGGACGTCGCCGGTCGAATCAACCAGATCCGGGCCGAGATCGACAACACCGACTCGGACTACGACCGTGAGAAGCTCCAGGAGCGTCTGGCGAAGTTGTCCGGTGGTGTCGCGATCATCAAGGTCGGTGCCGCAACCGAGGTTGAGCTCAAAGAGAAGAAGCACCGCATCGAAGACGCGGTGCAGACCACCAAGGCTGCGGTCGAGGAGGGCGTGGTCCCCGGTGGGGGCGTGGCGTTGCTCCGGGCCCAGGCCAAGGTGCTCGTGCTGGCCAAGACCCTCAGTGGAGACGAGGCCACCGGCGCCCAGTTGGTCGCCCGGGCGCTCGAGGAGCCGCTCAAGCAGATTGCGGTCAACGCCGGTCTCGAAGGCGGCGTGATCGTGGAGAAGGTCCGCAACCTCAAGGGTGCCAACGGCCTCAATGCCGCCACCGGCGAGTACGAGGACCTGGTCAAGGCCGGCGTCATCGACGCGGCCAAGGTGACCCGTTCGGCCCTGCAGAATGCTGCGTCCATCGCGGCGCTGTTCCTCACGACCGAAGCGGTCGTGGCGGACAAGCCGGAGAAGGAAGCGGCACCGGCGATGCCGGGCGGCGACATGGGCGGCATGGGCGGCATGGACTTCTAAGTCCGCACGCCGTTCCACCAGCACACCTGCACTTTGGAATCTGGTACTCGGGTCGCCCTTCGGGGCGGCCCGAGTCGCGTTCGCGATTCCCGTCAAGGGTTCCGTTCGCACTGCCGATGCACCCAGAACCGTTTTCGGGGAGGGGTCGTCTCATGCGACGCACATTGGTATCGGCAGTCGTCCTGGTCATCGCGCTCGGAGCGTGTGGCAGTACTACGGATCAGGTCTCGAAGTCGTCGAAGGTGTCGACCGTGGCGCTCGTCGCGGGCGCGGCGGATCGGGCCTCTGCCGCCAAGACGGCGCGCGTCGCAATGCACATGTCGCTGCCCATCGCGGGCGACACGAAGGACGTCTCGATCGACGGCCTGGTCGACTTCCAGAGCAACGCGGTCGAGATGACGATGGACATGGGTGCGCTCGGCGCCGGTGCGGGTTCGATCAAGCTGCGCATGGTCGACGGCGTGATGTACATGGACATGGGTGAGTTGTTGAAGTCTGCGGGCCAGTTGCCCGCCGCGCTGGACGGCAAGACCTGGTTCAAGATCGACATGGGCAAGCTCGCCGGCGCGGGCGCCGCGAACCCGGCCGGCCAACAGCAGAACCCGGCCGACCTCCTCCAGACTCTGCGCGGCGCGGGCGATGTCGAGCGGCTCGGCACCGACGACATCCGCGGGACCAAGGCCACCCACTACCGGGTCCACGTCAACCTGGAGAAGGCCATCGCCGCGCTCGACAACAAGCTCGCGGATCAGATGCGAGCGTCGATGGGAGTCTTCAAGTCCGATCTCCCGGTCGACGTGTGGATCGGTGACGACGGTCTGCCGCGTCGGGAGACGATGACCCTGGCGACCGGGAAGAACGCGATGAAGATCTCGATGGACTTCTTCGACTTCGGCGTCGATGCCCAGATCGTGGCGCCCCCCGCCGAGGACACGGCCGACTTCTCCGAGTTCAGCAACTCCTTCGGCGCAAGCGCGTCGGCGAACTGAGATCGCACCACGCCCGCCGGTAGCCTGCGGGCATGTCGTTGGAGTCTGTGAGCCCGTCCGTCGGATGGGGAGTGCTGCACCTCTATTACCGGGTCGACCGGACGCGGGCGGGCGAGCCTGGCGGCGCCAAGCGGATCCTCGATGCGATCGTGGCGCTCGAGGCTGACGGCCACCAGGTCATCGTGTCCTCGGTCCTCGGCCACAAGGCCGACCTGGGAGTGATGGCGCTCGGGCCGGATCTCGCCCGGCTCCAACAGTTCCAGCAGGAGATGCTCGAGGGTCCGCTGGTGCCGGAGTATTCGTACGTCTCCCTGACCGAGCAGTCCGAGTACGGACAGACCGAGGACGACGAGCGGGCCCGCCTCGCGGACGACGAACAGGTGACCGATCCGGCCGAGGTCGAAGCCCGCGTGGCCGTGTGGCGCGACCGCATCGCTCATTACCGCGAGCAGCGCATCCATCCGAAGCTGCCGCCGAAGGCGACGATGTGCTTCTACCCGATGTCGAAACGTCGGACCGCCGACGACAACTGGTACGGGCTCGACTTCGACGCGCGCAAGCAACTGATGAGCGGACATGCCCGCGTCGGGCGGACCTACGCCGGCCGCGTGCTGCAGCTCATCACCGGCTCGACCGGCCTCGACGAGTGGGAATGGGGCGTGACGCTCTTCGCCGACGACATCGTGGCGCTGAAAGAGATCGTGTACGAGATGCGCTTCGACGAGGTCTCCGCCCGCTACGCCGAGTTCGGCCCGTTCATCGCCTGCCTCATCGGGGCGCCGGAACAAGTGCTCGACTCCGTGGGGGTTCGCTCATGACCAAGATCCGGCTGCACGTCTCGTTCCCGGAGGAGTTGGTCGACCGACCGATGCTCTACGAGATGATGAAGGCCCACGACGTCGTTCCCAACCTGCGCCGCGCTGCGGTCGAGGCCCACTCCGGTTGGGTCATTCTCGAACTGTCGGGTGAGGACGCTGCAGTCACCGGCGCGATCGGCTACCTCGAGGGTGTCGGCTGCACGGTCAACCGCATGGAAGGCGACCTCCTCGAGGGTTAGCCGTTGGGTCCGCCCCGCAGCGCTTGTCAGCTTGAGGACGCT
>JBDUBS010000218.1:0-2898 GCA_040003875.1 Acidimicrobiia bacterium
AGGGCTCGCGGCGCGGCTGCCCGCCTCCGCGATCTCCGACTCAAGCGCGGCGAACTACGAGCCGCGTTCGGGCTCGGTGAGGCGGCTGACGAGGAGCGGGACGACGTCGCGGTAGTCGCCGACGATGCCGATGTCGGCGGCCGCGAAGACCTTCGCATCGGGGTCGGAGTTGATCGCGAGGATCGTGCCCGCGGTCCGGACGCCCACCATGTGGTTGAACTTCCCGTTGCTCGCAACGCTCACGTACAGTCGCGGCGCGATCGTGCGACCCGTGATGCCGATCTGACGGGCACGGGGCAGCCAACCCTGGTCGGTGACCTTCCGCGTCGCGGCGAGTTCGGCGCCCAGCGCGGCGAGGAGCGGATCGAGTCGCGGATACTCGCCCGGGTCCACGCCGACCCCGACCCCCACGACGACGTGCGCATCGGCGAGCGTGTCGAGATCGTCGTCCCGCGTGCGGGCGAGGATCTCTACCCGGCTCTGGGGTTCCAACGGGATCACCGTGACCGGAGGCGTGTGGGTCCGGGGCGCGCGACGGGGGAGGACGCCGGAGCGGACAGTCGCCATCTGAGGCCGCGTAGTGCAGCGGATCGCGGCGACGATCTGGCCGCCGAATGCGGGTTTCCACGCCACGAGGTCGTCGGCGTCGCGATCAAGTTCGACGGCGTCGCCGGTGAGTCCGGTCATGAGGGCGGCCGCAGTTCGGGACGCGACCTCTCTGCCCCACGCGGTGCCCGGCGCGAGGATCGCCCATGGATCGATGGCCCGGGCCCAGACCACGACCCCCGCCGCGGTGTCCTGTTCGTTGGCGAGCGTGACGCCTTCGAGGTGCACGATCGAGTCGGCTCCCCATGCCCCGAGTTCGTCGATCGCGTCGGCATCGAGCGCCTCGGTCACGATCGCAACCGGTGACGCGTCGAGATCCCGGGCGGCCCCGAGCAGCTCGCGCGTCAATCGGTCGCGATTCGGCTCCACGATGACGCCGATCTCGACCGCCAGGAGATCGGCGACGTCGGCCACGCGACCGACATCGAGGTCGTCGTCGTGCCCGGCCGAGAGAGCTCGGCGCTCGACGAGCAGCGCGATCGCCGCGTCGACCTGGGCCGCGATCGGTGCGGTGGGATCGCGGCGTCCGAGCCGTGCCGATGGGATGTGGCGGGTCTCGCCGACGCGGGTCGGACTGGCCGCGTCGCCCCAGGGCCCGGAACCGAGATCGGTGGCGGTCAGCACTCGGATCCGTTCGGTCGGCACTGCCGCGCGACCGTCCGGGTCGACCTTGCACGGGTCGATGAGCCGTTCGGCTGTGCTCACGACGGCGGGGAGCGACAGGCGTACCTGGGCCCACCCGTCGTCGTGTTCCGCTCGGATGTCGAGCACTCCTTCGGTGAGGGTGAGGTGGCGCGCGCTGGTGACGAACGGCAGTCCGACGAGTTGGGCGATCTCGGGTCCGACTTGGCCGGTGTCGGCATCGATCGAGTTGCGCCCGGTCAGGATCACATCGAAGGGCCCCTCGACTTCGAGCGCGGCGGCGAGGGCGCGAGCAGTGGCGAGGGTGTCTGAGCCGGCGAAGGCGGGATCGCTCACCAGCACGCCGTCGGTGTCGACGTCACGGTCGATGCCCCACGCGATCGCTTCCCGGAGCACGTCCTCGGCGGTGGGTGGCCCGAGGGTGAGGATCGTGACCGACCCTCCGTGCGCCGACGCGAGTTCGACGGCTTGGGCCACTGCGCGTCGGCAGTAGGCGCTCATCTCCAGGTCGAGCCCGGCCCGCACGAGCCGACCGTCGGGACCGAGCGTCATCTCGTCGAAGGCAGGGATCTGTTTGACGAGCGCTGCGATCCGGAGGGTCATCGCCGGGCGATGCTACGACCCCGCGTCACGTGAACGTGCGGAGGGCCGCGAGCTGCTCGCAGTAGTGAGCGCGGGAGTGGTGCACGAGTCGGACCGCGAGACCGGTCGCACCAATGGCCTGCATCCGACCGAGTTGCTCCTCGACGCGCTCCCGGTCGCCGAGCGGGTCCCACGGACGGTCGTTCTGGAGCACCACCTCGAGCGGGCGTTCGCGTTCGGCCCATGCCGGCGTGTCCCGGGCACGCGCGAGGTGCTCGGCGAGTTCTGCGGTGTGCAGGCCGAAGGGTGCCCAGGCGTCGCCGAGTTCGACGGCGCGGCGGAGTGATCGGGCCGTGCGGCCGCCGACCCACATTGGCACCTGTGGTTGGACGGCATGGGGTTCGACGAGCAGGTCGTGGAAGCTGAAGTGGTCACCGTCGTAGCTCGGCTCAGCCCGACCCAGCGCCGCGCGCAGCGCCCGCATGGCATCGTCGGCGATCGGCCCGCGCCGCGCGAACTCGGCGCCGAGTAGTGCGAACTCCTCCTCCAGCGACCCCGAGCCGACGCCGAGGATCACCCGGCCGCCGCTCACGACGTCGAGCGTTCCGTAACGCTTCGCGATCGCGAGCGGGTGGTGGTAGCCGAGGACGAGCACGAAGGTCGCGAACCGGATCGTGTCCGTGCGGGCCGCGAGGTAGCCGAACAACGCGAGCGGATCCCAGTACGTGCCACCCCGGATCGGTGCGACCCCGACTGGCACCGCCACGTGCTCGCTGCACGTACAGAAGTCGTAGCCGAGTCGTTCCGCTTCGATGACGACACTCGCGATGTCAGCGATGCCGGCCGACTCCTCCCACGTCGCGTGGGCGCCGGGGAGCCGGGTCACTACCGGCGTGACGATGCCCATGCGGAAGTTGGACGGCGTGACCACGCGGTGTTTCTACCGCGTCGGTGACGGACGCGACGGCGTGAGCCCCACCAGTCGCCAGCCTGATACGACTGCGGACCTCGACCGGCCCGCTCGCCGGTCGGCCCGTGGACCAATACGCTGCCCGCCATGGGCTGTGG
>JBDUBS010000595.1:0-9720 GCA_040003875.1 Acidimicrobiia bacterium
AAGCGTTCTGGTACCCGTTGTGGGATGCGGGCTTCGTGCTGGGTCACGCGGCGCGTACGGCGAAGGAGTCCGTGAAACTCGCCGAACACGACCTCGAGACGCTGACCGGTCTGCTCGATCCTCGCTGGATCGGCGGTGCGTTCGTCGTCGAGTCCCAGCGGCTGGTCGCCGACGTACGTCGTCTGGCCCGACGCCACCGCACCGCGGTGATCGATCAGATGGCGGACGCGTCGACGATCCGCCGGGTACGGCCGGGCCCGATCTCCGAGATGCTCGAGCCGAATCTCAAGGACGGCGCCGGTGGACTGCGTGACCTCCACGCGCTGACCTGGGCGGGTTGGTGCGACGGCGAAGCCCAGGATGCGGGTGAGTACACGGGCGCCTGGTCCGCTGACGACCGTGACGCGTTGCGTGCCGCGAACGACCTGTTGCTCGATGTCCGCGTCGGACTCCATCGTGCGAGCGGCGGTCGGTCCGATGTGCTCGCGCTCCAGGACCAGGATGCGGTCGCCGAGCTGCTGGCCTTCGCCGACGCCGACGAACTGATCCATGACCTCGCGGCCGCCTCGCGACGGGTGGCCTGGATCGCCGGTGACGTGTGGTCGCGTGCACGTGACACTCGTGGACGGCCTCGACGCGGCCGGGGACGACCGACCATGGTCGCCGCCGGAGTCGTGGCGATCGATTCGCGAATCGGCGTGGCGACGGACGCGACCGTCGACGGCGCCTTGGTCCTGCGCGTGGCGCGGTCCTCGGCGGAGCGCGGACTGCCGATCGATCGGAATGCGTTGGCCCGACTGCGGACGGCGGCCGCACCGATCTGGAACGACGAGACCCGTGCCGACTTCGTTGCCGTGCTGGAATCGGGACCGAACGTGGTCGACGTCTTCGAAGCGCTGGACCTCGAGAACCTCGTCAGCCGCATCCTGCCGGAATGGGAACGGATCCGCTTCCGTCCCCAACGCAACGCGTATCACCGGTTCACCGTCGACCGGCACCTCCTGGAGACCGTTGCCGAGGCCGCGAAGTTGCGGGCGGGTGAGGTGGGCTCGGAGTCCGGTGTGGCGGCCGCCCTCGAGCACCCGGAGTTGCTGGCGCTGGGTGCCCTCCTCCACGACATCACCAAGGGCCGGCCGGGCGACCATGCCGTCACCGGGTCGGCGGTGGCGCGCGACGTGGGCCTGCGCCTCGGTCTGGCCGAGCCGCTCGTCGAGATGCTGGCCTGGTTGGTGCTCGACCACCTGCTCATGGCCGATACCGCCACCCGCCGCGATCTCGCGGACCCGGTCACGATCGAGCAGTTCGCGTCGCGAGTCCGCACGCCCGAACGACTCCGGCTCCTCCGGCTGCTGACCGTGGCCGACTCCCGTGCCACCGGTCCGGCCGCGTGGGGGCCGGGCAAGGCGGCGCTCGTGCGTGAGCTCTACGACCGGACCGTCGCCAGTTGGCAGGGGCGCGCCGCACACCTGCCGGTAGGGGCGGACTCGGCGGCGCCGATCGACTCGGTCGCCGGGCCGGGCGTCGTGGTGGTGTGGGAGACGCTCGCCGACGGTCGCCTCCGCGCGACCGTCGGTGCCCCCGACCGCTCGGGTCTGCTCGCGGGCGTGGCCGGCGCGTTGAGTCTCGAGGGGTTCGACATCGCCGCGGCCGAGGGCCACACGGTCGCCGCGGGTCGGGCGGCCGAGGTCTTCGTCGGGACCGATCGCTTCGATCGTCTGGGGGACGACGCCGGCCGGCTCCGGGCCGCGACCACCGTCCGGCGCGTGTTGAACGGCGAGGTGTCGGTGGCGGACGATCTCCGCACGCGACGCGCGGTCTACGCGCGGTCGACCAGTCCCGGTTCGCGCGACGACGCGGTTCGCATCGAGGTCAAACAGGACGCGTCCGACGACGCGACGGTCATCGAGGTGTTCGCCCCGGACGAGATCGGCCTGCTGGCGACCGTCGCGGCCGTCTTCGGTGCGCTGGACTTCGACGTGAGCGTGGCGCGAGTCTCGACCACGGGCGACCAAGCCGTCGACGTGTTCTACGTGCAGGACCACGGCCGCAAGGTGACCGACCCGCGTCGGATCGCCGGCCTGCGGCGAGCGCTCGTGAGGGCACTCACCGGCGATTAGTTTCCGCAACGATGGATGACGCGATCGCTGCCTCTGACGTACTGCGCTGGTCCGAGACACTCTCGGCCATCGCTCGGACCGGGCTCGGGTTCACCCAGAGCCTCTACGAGCAGGAGCGATTCGAGGAGGTGTTGAAGGTGGCGGCCGACATTCGCGCCGCCGCCGTCGACGAGGCCGAGTCCGAGGCCTTGTACGAGGAGTGGCTCAGTTCGGTGGGTCATGGCGTGGCCGGATACGTCACCCCGAAGGTCGCCGTCGCAGCCATCGTCGGGAATGAGGACGGCGAGATCCTGCTCACCCAGCGCGCCGACAGCGGGATCTGGCTGTACCCCGTCGGCTGGGCCGACGTCGGGTACTCACCCTCGGAGATCGCGGTGAAGGAGGTCTACGAGGAGACCGGGATCGAGGTGGAACCGGTGGCACTGGTCTCGGTGCTCGACGGTCTCCGACTCGGTTTCGCCCACATCCCGATGTACTCGATCCTGTTCCACTGCCGAATGATCGGTGGGGAGCTTCGTGGGCACCCGCTCGAGACCCGGTCGGTCGGGTTCTTCGCTCGCGACCGGCTTCCCGCACCGCTCGCGGGCGCGCACCGATGGGGCGAACTCGCCTTCCGTGCGATCGACGGCGAGAGCATGCCCGCCGATTTCGACCTGCCTCGGACGCCGCCCTGGCGGGAGTGACGCGGTCAGGGACCGAGTTGGCGAACGAGGAGATCCAGGACCGACACGGACCCGGCCGACCGTTCCCACTCGTCGCCGATGGTGTCGTGGTCGACGACACCGCTCAGATCCGGTGACCGACCCAGGGTGTCCAGGACGCGTTGGGCCAAGGTCGCCGGCTCCAACTCGTCGCCGTAGGCCGGGAAGCACTCGAGACCGTCCCACAGTTCGGTCAGGCCGACCGAGCCGGCACCGAGGGGCAGGTTCGCCGTCGGTGCGCCCGCAGTGACGGCGTCCACAACCAGATCCCACAGGTCGTAGGGCGAGATGCCGTCGGGCGGTCGATACGCGGCGATCGGGTGCAGCCGCCACTCGAGGACCGGTTCGCCCGTGAACCACGTCTGCGAACCGTTCACGTAACAGTCGACCGGGGTCCCGAGCCGTTCGTCCATGGCGAGGACGAGTTCGGCGGTCACGCGCCAGACGGCGGTTGCGGTTCGCATGCCCGGACGCTACCGCCCACCCCGCACGCGGGTACCGTCCCGCACCGTGACGCGATCCAGGGACCGGGCCGCTGCGCTCGCAGTCGCCGTGGTCGTGACGTTGGCGGCGTGTGGGAGCGATGCGCCGCCGACGCGCGCCGACTTTCGCAAGCAAGTGAATGCGGAGTGCCGAGCGACGCGCCAGGTGGTCGCCCGGATGGGACCGGCTCCCGGTGCGACGCCCGAGGCCATGATCCGATCGGGGCGAAGGGCGCTGGTCCGCCAGCGGGCGGCGATTCGCACGATCGCGGCGATTCCGCAGCCGCCCGACGAGCGACCGCGCGTCGCACGGTGGTTGGTGCTCGTGCGTCGTGCGCTCGACACGGTCGGAGCGTCACTCGACGCGCAGGCCCGGGTCGACCTGACGGCGGCCGATCGGGCCAACTCCGCCGGAACGACCCTGGTGCAGCGTGCCGACCTGGAGGCGCGGGCCCTCGGCCTCGACGACTGCGTCACCGCAGCCGCCGGTTGAACCCGACCGATACGATCCGGTCGTGACGACCACCGATCGGCTCTCCGCCCTCGACGCGTCGTTCCTCCACCTCGAGTCGGCCGAGACACCGATGCACGTGGGCACGCTCGCGGTCTTCGAGGGCGACCGACTCACGGACCCGTCGGGTCGGTTCTGCCTCGCCGCGGTCCGGGCGTTGGTCGCCTCCCGCCTCCACCTGATCCCGCGGTTCCGTCGCCGCTTGATGACGGTCCCCTTCGAGCAGGGACGCCCCATCTGGGTCGACGACGATCATTTCGACATCTCGTATCACGTTCGGTTGACCGCGCTCCCGAAGCCGGGGTCGTGGGACGAACTGCTGGCGCTCACGGCCCGGATCGAGGCGCAGCCGCTCGATCGGCGTCGGCCGCTCTGGGAGTTGTGGTTCGTCGAGGGACTCGAAGCGGGCCGCGTCGGGCTCGTCCAGAAGACGCATCACGCGTTGGTCGACGGCGTCGCCGGCGTCGACGTCGCGACGGTGTTGCTCGACTTCGAGCCCGACGTCCCCGTGGTGTCACCGCCGACTTGGTCGCCGGCCCCGTCGCCGTCGAACGCGCGCCTGCTCGCCGACACCGTCATGGAGCGGGCGACGGAGCGGACCGAGCTGATACGCACCGCCCGCGGCGTGCTGCGCGCGCCACAGCGCACCGCGCAACAGGCGAACCGCGTCGGTCACGCGTTGCGGAGCCTGGTCGAGTCGGTGCCGATCGCGCCCCGGACGTCGTTGCGCGGCGCGGTCGGACGGCGGCGCGCGTTCGTCGGCGCACGGGTGCCGCTCGACGAGGTCGGAGCGGTGCGTCACGAGTTGGGTGGCACCGTCAACGACGTCGTGCTCGCGTGCGTCGCCGGCGCGTTGCGGCGGCGACTCGTCGCGCGAGGGGACGCGGTCCCGGATCACCTGCGGGTCCTGTGTCCGGTATCGCTCCGAACCGGCGACCAGCAACAGGAGCTCGGCAATCAGATCTCGGCCATGTTCCTCGACCTCCCGATCGGCGAATCGGATCCCGTCACCCGCTTGGCCACGATCCGCGCCGCGACCGCGCACCTCAAAGAGCAGGAGCAGGCCGCGGGGGCTGCGTTCCTCCTCGGCATGACTCGGTACGCCGCGCCCACCATGCTCGGCATGACCGCGCGCCTCGTCCATCGGCAGCCGTTCGTCAACCTGGTGGTGACGAACGTTCCGGGTCCGCCGGTCCCGCTCTATTGCATGGGTGCGCGGATGCTGGAGGCGTTCCCGCTGGTCCCGCTGTCGCGGAACCTGGGCCTGGGGATCGCGATCCTCTCCTATTGCAACGTCCTCCATTTCGGGTTGTGGGCCGACGCCGACCTCCACCCGGACCTGGGTGAGCTGGGGCGCGACGTCGAGGCGGCGTTCGCCGAACTGAGCCAAGCTGGCGCACCACACGCCGTCGATCGGGGAGCCGTCGGATGACCGAGCTATGGGAACGCGATGCATGGGATGTCGCCGACGCAGTGCGGCAGGGAGAACTCCGTGCCACCGACGTGTTGGATGTCACCCTCGTTCGCATCGAGACGCTCGACGGCGCGTTGAACGCGATCTGCCATCTCGACGCGGACGGGGCGCGGGCTCAGGCCGAGGCCGTCGATGCGGCCGTTGCGCGCGGGGAGGACCCGGGACCGTTCGCGGGCGTCCCCATCGGGGTGAAGGAACTCGCGCAGGCGAAGGGGTTCCCTGACACCCACGCGTCGGTGGTGTACCGCGACGACATCGCCGCGGACGACTGTCCCGAGGTCGCCGGTTTGCGCGCCGCCGGCGCGGTCATCACCGCACTCACCACCGCGCCCGAGTTCGGGATCCCGAGCTACACCGCCACTCCGCTCCATGGGGTCACCCGCAATCCGTGGAACCTCGACCGGACACCGGGTGGCTCGTCGGGCGGGTCGGCTGCCGCAGTCGCGGCGGGGATCTTCGCGGCGTGTACCGG
This sequence comes from Acidimicrobiia bacterium, assembly GCA_040003875.1. Taxonomy (GTDB): domain Bacteria; phylum Actinomycetota; class Acidimicrobiia; order IMCC26256; family JAENVU01; genus JAENVU01. Next base: position 5,758 of record JBDUBS010000595.1, read on the forward strand.
GAGCGACGGCGGGGGGTCTATCCGCATCCCCGCGGCGTACTCCGGATTGCCGGGGATGAAGGCGACCTTCGGCCGGATCGCACACGCCGGGATGCACGATCCATTCGACACCGGGCTCACATCCGTGAGTGGACCGATCGTCCGCTCGGTCCGCGACGCGGCGCGCTACCTCGACGCAACGAGCGGCCCCCGCGTGTCGGACCCGACCTCGTTGCCCAAGCCGGCGCCGTACGAGCCGCTGGTGGCCGACGTCGACCGCGCCCGCGACCTCCTGCGCGGTCGACGCGTGGCCTGGACCTCCACGCTGGGATACGCAGAGACTGATCGCGACGTCGAGGCATCCACGCGTGCCCTCGCTGAGGAATTGGTGGCCGCCGCCGGACTCGAACTCGTCGACGTCCCGATCGAGTTCCCGAAGCCCGGCCGCGCCTGGGGCGTGCTCGGTGCGGGCAACATGGCGGCCTGGAAGTTCGACCGCTGTGCCGAACATCTCGACGAGTTGGATCTGCTGGCACGGATATCGGTGGAGGGCTTGCCGAATCTTCGGGCCCGGCACCTCGGCGCCGCGGTCCGGCGCCGCCAGGAGATCCTCGTGGCCGCGTCGGAGGTGTTCGGCCAGGTCGATCTCCTGTTGACGCCGACGACCCCGACCACCGCCTATCAGGCCGAGGGCACGCTCGTCGGTGACGTCAACGGGCGCGAGGTCGACCTGATGTACCTCTCGGCGCCGTTCACGGCGGATCTCGTCGGTGGCATGCCGTGCGGACTCCAGGTGGTCGCGCGTCGGCTCGAGGACGAACTATGCCTCGCCGCCGGTGCTGTGCTCGAGGCCGTGCATCCGTGGCCCAAGCTCGCAGGTACGGCCTGAACTTGCGTCAAGCACCGACGTCGCACCGTGGTGGTTGACTCGAGTTGGCGGATGAGGCATCGGGGTACGCTCCGGGCGTGACCGACGTGACGAGTCGGCCGGGCGACCCGCCACGGGCGCCCAGGCCACCGAAGCAGGAACAGGAGCATGCCTCCGAGGAGATCACGGAGGTGGCGCCGGGCGTGCTGCGGATGCAGCTGCCGATCTGGATGCCGGGCCTCGGGCACGTGAACATGTACGGCCTCATGGACGACCGGGGGCTCGCCGTCGTCGACCCCGGCCTCCCCGGCCCGGCGAGTTGGAAGGCGCTGAAGGCCCGATTGAAGTCGGCTGGGTACGGCGTCAAGGACATCCACACCGTGGTCGTGACCCACTCCCACCCCGACCACTTCGGTGCGGCAGGTCGGATCAAGAAGGAGTCGGGCGCCCAGCTGATCGCACACAAGGCCTTCACCACGTGGTCCCTCCAGAAGGGTGGCGCCACGCTCAGTCAGGTGGAGGCGGAACGGCTCGAGCAGCAGGCGATCGACGAGGCCGCGCACTACCACGGACCGTCCCTCGACGAACTGCCGGCGTTGGCGGACGACGACCACGCCGCGCTCGACGACATCACCGAGGAGATCCAGCGGATGTCGGTCCCATGGGGTGGGACCACGCCGTGGGGTGGGAGCAAGCACCCGCAGCCGCCGATGTCGCGCAAGCTCATGATCCGGGCGATGCGCCTGCTCTTCGCGCCACCCGACCCCACCCGTCGGGTCCGTCATGGTTCGCCCATGAAGCTCGCGGGCCGAGACTGGATCGCGCTCCACACCCCGGGCCACACCCTGGACCACCTCTGCCTGTACGACCCCGACCACGGTGTCCTGCTCTCGGGTGACCACGTACTCCCCACCATCACCCCACACATCGCGGGTTCCGGACAAGGCGACGCACTGAGTTCGTACCTCGCCACCCTCGATCTCGTGGGCGCGCTCGACGACGTGCGCCTCGGTCTCCCTGCGCACGGCCATCCCTTCGCCGACGTGCCCGGCCGGGTGGAGGCGATCAAGGAACACCACTTCGAGCGGATGGAGAAACTCCGCGCCGTCTCCTTGGCCATCGGGCCGGCGAACGTTGTCGCGCTGTCGCACGAACTCTTCCCGGAGAAGCACTGGGGCGTGATGGCCGAGAGCGAGACCTTCGCTCACCTCGAACACCTACGACAGTCGGGTGGTGCCGAGCGGTGGGACGACGACGGCGCGTTCGTGTACCGAGTGGCGGCGGCGTCCTGACCGGAGCGGCGCTACCGTGCAGCGATGCCCGACGACCTCACCAACGAAGCGACTGCGCTGCTCCAGGATCTGATCCGCAACGCTTGCGTGAACGACGGCACGGTGGCATCGGGCGAAGAGGTTCGTAGCTCGGACCGGCTCACCGAGTTCCTCGAAGGTTGCGGCGCAGACATCGAGCACTATGAGCCCCAGCCGGGCCGGCGCAGCGTCCTCGCCAAGATCGAGGGCACCGATCCGACCGCTCCGACCTTGATGTTGATGGGCCACACCGATGTCGTCCCGGTGAATCCCGACGGTTGGACCCGCGATCCCTTCGGTGCCGAACTCGACGACGGCATGATCTGGGGTCGCGGTGCAGTCGACATGCTCAACCTCACCTCGACCATGGCGGTCGCGTTCGCTCACCTCGCGAAGTCGGGCTTCCGTCCACGCGGCACCTTGTTGTTCCTCGGCGTCGCCGACGAGGAGGCGCTCGGCACCTGGGGTGCCAAGTACCTCGTCGAGCACGAACTCGACGCGATGCGTTCCGACTACGTGATCACCGAGAGCGGCGGGTACCAGGTGCCCACCGCGAACGGCATCCGCCTCCCGATCATGGTGGAGGAGAAGGGCACGTTCTGGTCGAACATCACTGTGCACGGCACGCCGAGTCACGCGTCGCAGGCGTACAAGACCGACAACGCACTCGTGACCGCGGCCGAGGTGGTGAAACGCATCGCCGAGTACCGGCCCGAGGCGCAGATCGGTGACACCTGGCGCGAGTACGTGGCGGGACTCGGGTTCCCGCCGGAGCTCACCGATCCCGACCAGATCGACGCGTACATCGCGGAGCTTCCGCTCGCGGTCGGTCGTATCGCGCACTCGTGTACGCACACCACCATGGCGCCGACCATGGCCCACGGCGGCACGAAGACCAACATCATCCCGGACCGCGTCGATCTCCAGGTCGATGTGCGCACGATGCCGGGCCAATCGGGACAGGCCGCGCGCGACCTGCTCCTCGATGCGATCGGCGACCTCGCCGACCGGGTTGAGATCACGTCCAACGACGACCCCGCAACCGCGTCACCCACCGCGACGCCCCTCTGGGATTCGTTGGCCCGGGTCACGGCGCGCTTGTGCGAGGGGTCGGCGTTGGTGCCGACGATCATGACCGGCGGGACCGACAACCGGTTCTTCCGTCGCGCCGGCTCGATCGGCTACGGGTTCGGGCTGTTCAGCCGGCGTATCGGGTTCGAGGACTACGCCCGGATGTTCCACGGCCACGACGAGCGCGTCGACCAGGAGAGCCTTGATTTGTCGACCCAACTGTGGCTTGCGCTCGCCGAGGACATCCTGGCCTGAGCGCGGCACGCGACCGGGGTCCGGTCAGGGGCCTTGGTCCCGGAGGTACTCCTCGAACGCCTCCGCGATCGATTCGCCGTCCGGGACCTCGTCCGGATCGACGTGTTCGTCGTCGTGCTGGGCCGCGAGTCCGTCGACGTAGTTGCGCAGGTCGTCGTCGGCGGCGACGGCGGAGTCGACCCTGGCGCGCCACGCGGACGCGGCGACCGACAGCTCGCGCAGGTCGATCTCGAGTCCGATGGCGCGGGCCAGTCCGTCGAGGAGCGCGGTGATGGCCGCGGGGTTCGGCGGCGCGGCCACGTAGTGCGGGACCGGGACCCACATCGACGCGGCGTCGAACCCGGCCTGGCGGCAGGTGTCGTGCAGGACACCGACGATTCCTGTGGGGCCCTCGTAGCGCGATCGGGTGAGACCGATCCGATCCATCACCGCGGGGTCGGTGGCGCTGCCCGAGATGCGCGGCGGGTGGGTGTGGGGTGT
>JBDUBS010000240.1:0-9701 GCA_040003875.1 Acidimicrobiia bacterium
ACGCGGGGGACCACGCGTGGGCGGTTTCATCGAACTTGGGTCAAGCACCGACGCCAGGGGTCGGTGCTTGACGCAGGTTGTGTCTCGGTTCGGTGGTGGCCCGGCGGTACCGTCGGGAGGTGGCCGACGGTAGCGGTGGTGATCCGGACCGCCCGAGCGGGCTCTGCGATCCACCTCGGATACCCGCTGACATCGATCGGTTCAGTGCGAACGTCCTGTTCGGCCAGCCCGGGCTCTACCCCGAGGGCTCCTCGATGGAGCCGGCGGAGGGCCACCGGCATTCCGACGCGTCGATCGAGCTGGCGATGGTGGAGTTGGCCGGGACGGCCGGTGAAGCGGTGCTCGACGCGTGGGTTGATGGCGCGACTGCGGTCGATCGCATCGTGTACGGCGAACCCGCCTCGCCGGGTCGGATCGTGGGACCGTCGGCGGGCGAACCCGTCACGACGCGGGTGGTGAACCGGCGGTACCAGGCCGAAGATGCGCGGCTCCTGCTGCCGTCGATCGTGCACGACCTCTTGTGGTCGGGTCCCGCGGCCGGTCACGCCGAGGAGACCGTGCTGCACGCGCTCGGCGCCTACGTGCACACGCAGCTCCTCGCCCGAGCTCCGGAACTCGCGAGCACCGGTACCGAACTGGCGCGACGCCAGAACTCGATCACGATCACCCTGTTGAACTCGCGTCGACCCGGCTCGGCGACCGTGACGCTGGTGGCGTCCGACGGACCGGGGACGATCCCCGGCGGAGATCCGAAGATGCAGAGTTCGGATTTCTGGTCGGTACCGTTCGGGGCGCGAATCGGCGATGGTGTCCCGATCCCCGCACTCGCGCGGCGCGTGTTCGGAGTGCTCGCGGGGGTCATGGCGGAGGAGGTACCCGCGGTGTACGGCGACCCGCTCGGCGACTGGTGTTCGCAACACTGGACCTCACTGCTCGCGTCGGCCGACCAACTCGCGGCCAACCGGGCGCTCGGCCTGCTCGCGTGAGCGATCGGATCCCGGGCGCGGAGGGCCGTGCGAAGGCGAAGGCCCCGCTCGGCCCACTGGTGATCGTCCTGTGTGTGGTCAACGTGATCGTCGCGCTCGACTTCCTGGGCGCGTCCGTCCTGCTGGATCCGATCGGTCACGACCTCCATCTCTCGACTGGCGACCTCACGTGGGTCGTGAACGGCTATCTCCTGACGCTGGCGGCCCCGCTCATCGCCGCCGGCCGTGCCGCCGACCGGTTCGGTGCGGTGCGGCTCACTCGCATCGGGCTCGTGGCCTTCGCCGGCGGCGCGCTGGTCACCGGACTGGCCGGGAGCGCCGAGCTGCTCGTCGTCGGACGCATGGTGCAGGGGCTCGGCGCGTCGGTGCTCGCGGCGACCGGACTGACCCTGGTCAACGGGTCCGCCGCGCCTGCCGATCGCGGGCGCGTCGTCGGGATCTGGGCCGGCGTCGGCGCGGTCGGGTCGGCCGCCGGTCCGCTCATCGCCGGCCTCATCGAGGCCGTGAGTGTCTGGCGGGTCTTCTTCCTCATCGATGTTCCCATCGCGTTGCTCGTGGCCTGGCTGCTGCGCGCGCAACGCGATGACCCCACGGCGCGCTCGACCACGCCGATCGGTCTCCGGTCGGTCATCGCGTTGACGGCGGGCCTCGGGCTCGCCGTCTTCGCAGCCCTGCAGGCGCCGGAGTCCGGCTGGAACTCCGCCGCGGTCGTGGGGTCGGCGGCGAGCGCGGCCGTGCTCCTGGTGTGGTTCGCGATCGAGGAGCGCCGGAGTCCGACGCCGGTGCTGCCGCGTTCCGGGTTCGCTCGCGGGCGCGCACGCTCGGCCGCGACCACTGCGTTCGTCGGCAATGCGGCCTTCGCCGTGGTCGCGTTCTTCGCCTCGCTCTCCCTCCAGCAGGTGCAGGACCTGAGCTCGGTCGCGGCCGGCGGCGTGTTCCTCGCGATGACGGTGCCGTTGATGGTGCTCTCACCGGTGGCGGGTTCGGCGACCCGGCGCGCGCGGCCCAGCGTGCTGATGGCGGCCGGCCTTGCAGTGGTGGGTGTATCCGTCGCGCTCTTCGCGGCACTTGGAGGCGGTGGAGGCCTCGCGGTCCTCGTGGGTGCGCTGGTGCTCTCCGGTGTCGGTCAGGCGTTCGTGTTCAACGTGTCGAACGTGGTGGCGATGAGTACGGCGGACGCCATGGCCGGTGGACTCGCGTCCGGAGTGATCAACGAGGTGCGGCAACTCGGTGCCCTCATCGGACTCGCGGCGGTGGGCGCGGCGTTCGCCGGGATCCAGGGTTCGGCACCCGGAAGCCACGCCGAAGCGTTCGTCACCGCCTTGCGGGCGCCGAGCCTCGCACTGGCGGCGGTGTGCATCGCGGCCGCGATCTTCGTGCTGCGTTCCGACCGACTTGGGTCAAACCCCCATGCCTGACGTGGGTGTTGGACCCAAGTCGTGGGGTGCGACCCGGTCGAGGGCACCGGGCCGGTTCCGGTCGTCGCGCGGGGGGATCGCGAACTGCTCCCGCAACTCGGCAAGTGGCCGGGCGGCGATCGCGAAGTGGTCGATGCCGAGTGCGTCGACCTTGCAGATGCTGCCCCGGTGCAGCGCATCGCCGAACCGGGACGCGGCACCGGGTTCGTCGAGAGTTCCGGCGCGGGCGATCGGCACCCGTTTCCCGGCCACGTGGGTGATGGTCGCGTTCTGGAACAAGCCGAGGGTCATCACGAGTTGCACGAAGCCCCTCGGATCGAACATCGACGCCGCGATGAACGCGAAGACATCGATCTCGCCCTCGGGATCGGTCGGGTAGTCGGCGAGGACGTGCACGAAGTCGTGCTGTGCGCCGACCTCGCCGATCCCGCGCCGGGCTCCGGGCAGCGGGAAATCGTGCACCCCGTAGAACTCGGCGGTCGCGTGCCCCAGCGATCCCTCCGGCATCTCGCCGAGGGCGGCCCACTTGCGTTCGATCGCCCGACTCGCGACCACGTTGCTGTACGCCACCTTCGAGCGGACGAGGCGCCACAGGTGCCCACCCAGCGCCTCTCGCACCGCCTCTTCGGTGTAGTACGAGTTGCGTTGGATGTCGGCGTACATCAGCGCCATCTGTCCGTCGGCCGCGCGCCGGGCCGCAGTGACCATCGGTTCGTCGACACCGAGATCGCGCGCGAACTTCCGCACGTGGCGCGCGAGTTCGGGTGTCGGCTCCTCGAGCAGTTCGAGCGTCACCACCGACTGCACCAGCCGGCGGCGGGCCCAGGCCTCGGGGATCAACGCGTTGATTTCGCCGGTGTCGAGCGGTTCGAGAGTGGTGACGTCGAGGTCGAGTCCCATCACGTGTTGGGCGACCTGACTGATGATCTGGCATTGCAACTTCGTCGGGTATCCGACCACGGACAGGCCGCCGATCACACTGCGAGTGAACAGCAAGCCCTGCTCGGGCGTCATCGTCACCCGCTCGCGTAGTTCGAGCGTCATGGCGCGGGCGAACGAGCGGCGATCGGCTCGAGCGGGAACGGCAGCACGATGTTGAACTCGTTGCCTTCGGGATCCGTCATCACGCGGTGTTCCTCTTCGGGCCGGAACCGCACGATCTCCTTCAGGCCGCCGCCGAGCGCGACGATCCGGGTGGTCGCGATTTCGAGGTCTTCCACCTCGACGTCGATCCGCAGGCGTCCCGGTGCATGGGCGATCGGGTCGACGGGCTGGAACGCGACGAGTGAGCCGCGCGCACCGAATGCGAGTTGGAGCCAGCCGGGCACCTGCTCGCCGACTGCGACGCCGAGCACCTGCTGCCAGAACGCGCCGAGACGCTCGACGTCGATGGCGTCGACGATGATCCCACGCACCCATCCGACGGGCGGCTCGACCGGGGCATCGGCAGTGAGACCGGCGGGGTCGTCCATCCGAGATGTCTCGTCGTTCACGAGGGCCGAGTTGAGGGCCAGGTCGTGCTGGTCGTGACGCTCTGGCCGTCAGCGGTCATCTGGCTGGCCGCGGCGAAACCGTTGTGAAAGGCCACGGTGTCGGTGGGCGTCGCGGTGACGGACGAGCGGCAGTCGGCGGGGGCGGTGGCATCGGTGCCGTCGGTAGCGAGAGGCGCGGTGCGCACGCCCCGTACCTTCCCGGTTGCACACGTCGGAATGTTGAGGTTCACGACGTCGAGTGCGGGGCCCTGGTCGTTCGGGAAACGGAACGCCGACCGGTGCGCCCGGACCCAATCGACCACCAACCGGGCACCGACCGGGTACTGCGCGTCGACGCCATCGACCAGGCCCTGGCTTGCTGCGATTGCGGAGATGCGCGCGTTGGCCGCGGCCTTGGCGGCCCCCACCGTCCCGGACACTCCGGTGATCGGGCCGAGGTTCTGGCCGGCGTTGATGCCGGAGACGACGACATCGGGTTTCAGGTGCATGGTCTCGAGCGCGTAGCGCACGGTGTCGGCCGGGAACCCGTCGACCGCGGTCGCCGCCGTCGCGCTCGCGGTCGTGCGCGGCGTCGCGGTGAGCGCTCCCGCGGTGGTCTGCGAGCCGGTGCCGCTCTTGTTCGTCGCGGGCGCGACGATCGTGACCGTGACGTTCGGCAGCTTGCGGAGTGCTTGCGCGACGACGTCGATCCCTGGTGCGTCGAAGCCGTCGTCGTTGGTGACGAGGATCTGCAGCGGTGCGCTCGGCGTGGTCTTCGGCGGCGTCGCGGAGCTACCGGAGCTGCTGCATCCGGCGGCGGTGAGGGTCGCGACGAGTACCAGCGTTCGGGTGGCTCGCATCATGGCGGTGACGCTACGCGCCGGGCGCGGTCACGAAGTCGATCAACTGTTCCATCGACGCGACCAGAGATTGGTCGACGTCACTCCAGTCCTGCACGACCGCGAGCAACTTTTGCCAGAAACGGGGCGGATCCGGGACGCCGAGCGCGGCACAGATGCCCTCTTTCCACGGTGTCCCCATGGGGATGTCGGGCCAGGCGTCAATGCCCGCGGTCTTGGGCTTGATCGCAGCCCAGATGTCGACGAACGGCGTACCGAGGACGAGCACGTTCGGATCGCGAACCGCCGCAGCGACGCGTGCCTCCTTGCTGTTCGGCACGAGGTGGTCGACCAACACGCCCAACCGACGTTGCGGGCTGGGACCGAACTCGCGGATCGCGGCTTCGAGGTGATCAACGCCGTCGAGGATCTCCACCACGATGCCTTCGAGCCGCAGGTCGTCGCCCCAGACCTTCTCGATCAGCTCCGCGTCGTGCTTGCCCTCGACGAAGATGCGGCCGGCGCGTGCCGTCCTCGCCTTGGCTCCCTCCACCTTCCGACTTCCCGACGCCGTGTGTCCGGTCTTGACCTTCCCGCCGCGTAGGTCCGGTCCGTCGGCGCCTGCGGCGACGCGTGGTGCGACGAGATGCACCGCGTGACCGTCGACCGCGAAGTCGCCCGGGTGCACGGGGAACGTCTTCTCGAGGCCCGTGCTCCCACGCAGCACGACGAACTTCCCGTCGAAGCTCACGATCCGACCCGCGAATCCCTTGGCCCGGTGGAGGACGAGCGTGCCGTCGGTGGCCTGGACCGCCGGGAACTGTGACGCCATGCGTGCCGGACCGTCGACCGGTCCGCCGAGAATGCCCCCGCCGGGGGAGAAGTGTCGTGACATTACCGACGAAAGTACTGGCGCGGCCTGAGCCAACGTGTGACCTTCACTTGCACCCGAGCCGGAGTGAGGAACGAGCGGAGGTGAGCAGACCGGGAGCGAGCCCCAGGGGGCATGACCGTCAGGAGTGCGAGCGGACGGTCCGAAGTGGCGGAGGCGAGCAGACCGGGAGCGAGCCCCAGGGGACATGACCATCAGGAGTGCGAGCGGACGGTCCGAAATGACGGAGGCGAGCAGACCGGGAGCGAGCCCCAGGAGGACATGACCGTCAGGAGTGCGAGCGGACGGTCCGAAGTGGCGGAGTGCGAGCGGACGGTCCGAAGAGCAGGAGTGCGAGCGGACGGTCCGAAGTGTGGTGATATCTCCTGATGAAGTTCGACTCGTTCGCCGACCTGACCGCTGCGGTGGGGACCCATCTCGGGACCACCGATTGGACCACGATTGATCAGGCCCGGATCAACCAGTTCGCCGAGGCCACCGGTGATCACCAATGGATCCACGTCGACCCGGAGGCCGCGAAGCAGGGTCCGTTCGGGACGACGATCGGTCACGGCTACCTGACGCTGTCGCTGTGCGCACCGTTTCTCGGCGAACTGTTGTCCGTCGGTGGGATCTCGATGGGCATCAACTACGGCATCGACAAGGCTCGCTTCATCACGCCGGTCCCGGGGGGTGGACGCGTGCGCGGCACGGGCGAAATCGTCAGTGCGTCCGAGATCCCCGGCGGCGCGCAGGTGATCGTGCGGATCACGATCGAACTCGAGGGTGCCACCAAGCCCGCCGCAGTCGTCGACACCGTCTCCCGCTACCTCGCGTAGTCGGGTGCTGATCCGCGTGCGGCGCGGTACTCGTCGCGGAGCTTGTGCTTGGCGACCTTGCCGTTGTCTTGACGGGGAAGACGCTCGACGAACGCGACCTCACGCGGGCACTTGAAGGTCGCGAGGCGGGAACGACAGAACTCGACGAGTTCGACCGCGAGGGCGTCGCTCGGTCCGGTTCCGGCCGCAACCTCCACGACCGCGAGCACCGACTCGCCCCACTCGTCGTCGGGCACCCCGATGGTGGCGGCGTCGCCGACGGCCGGATGTTCGAGCAGGACCGCGTCGACCTCGGCGGGATAGATGTTCACGCCTCCCGAGACGATGAGGTGCGCGCTGCGATCGGTGAGGAACAGGTAGCCGTCCTCGTCGAGGTACCCGACGTCGCCGAGGGTGAAATACTCGCCCCGGTATGCGCCCTCGGTCTTCGCCGGGTCGCCGTGGTACACGAATCGTTCGGCGGGGTTCGACTTGATCCAGACGCTGCCCGCCGTGCCCGCCGGGAGTGGCACCGCGTCGTCGTCGCCCACGATGACGTGGTCGGCCGGCTCGGGCTTGCCCACCGTGCCTGGTTTGCGGAGCCACGTCTTCGGATCGACGAGCGTCGCCGCGCCCTCGGTCGCGCCGTAGTACTCCCACACCACGGGCCCGAGCCAGTCCAGCAACCGTTGCTTCACGTGCACCGGACACGGCGCGGCTCCGTGGATTACCGCCAGCAACGTCGACGTGTCGGCCGCGGCGCGGACGTCGTCGGGCAACGCGAGCAGGCGGTGGAACATCGTCGGCACCATGTGGGTGTGGGTCACGCGGTGTTCGCCGATGAGCCGGAGTGCCTCGGCCGCATCCCACTGATCCATCAGGACCAACGTCGCGCCACCGTGCAGCGGCGTGTTCAGCGACAGCATCAACGGTGCGGTGTGGTACATCGGACCGGTCACCAGGTGCACCGCGCCCGGCAGGTAGCCGGAGAACCGCGCCTCGGTCAGGGTGGCGACACCGTCGGTACGCGGCCGGGACACACCCTTCGGGCGGCCTGTCGTTCCCGACGTATAGAGCATGATCGTGCCGCGGACGGGCGCGTCGATCGGCTCGCCCGCGTGACCCGCGAGTGCCCCCTCGTAGTCGACCCAACCCTCGACGGCGGGACCGATGGCGAGGCGCACCGGGACCGCGGTGGCCGCGGGGACGAGCTCGGTGAGCTCACCGTGCATGACGACGGCCCGTGCGCCGCAGTCCTCGATGATGTAGCGGGCCTCGTCGAGTGCGAGGTGCCAGTTGACCGGCGTGACCCGCAGCCCGGCTCGTTGGGCCGCGGCGTAGACCTCGACCCACTCGGGCGAGTTCGGCGCCACGATCGCAATCGCATCGTCGACGCCGAGTCCTGCGGCCCGCAGGTACCGCACGAGTTGGTTGACGCGAGCGTCGATCTGCGCGTAGGTCAGCGTGGTCGATTCCGATACGACCGCGAGCCGATCCGGGTCGGTGGTGGCGAACCACGTGATCACCCGACCTTCGGCGGCCGCGGCTTCGAGGCTGGTCGGGGGAGCGGACACGATCGCGGACGCTACCGACCCCACTCAGGCAGTGCACGTGGCGAGGAACTCCGCCACCACCTCGGGATCGACCACGCGTCGCATCGGCGGAAGCGCGTCGAGCAGTGCAGATCGGTAGCCCGCAGTCGCAAGCCGGCGATCGAGGACCGCGACCACACCGCGGTCGGCGCGGCTGCGGATGAGGCGGCCGGCACCTTGAGCCAACACGAGCGCGGCCGCCGGCAGGTCCACGTCGCCGAAACCCGATCCGCCCTGCCGCTCGGCCTGCTCCCGGCGCGCCTGGGCGAGGGGATCGTCGGGCCGAGAGAATGGCAGCCGGTCGAGGACGACGAGCACACAACTCGGTCCCGGAATGTCGACCCCGGTCCAGAAGCTGCGGGTCGCGACGAGACACGAGTGCTCGTCCTCCGCGAAGCGTTCGAGGAGCACACCCTTGGCGGTCTCGCCCTGGACGAGCACCGGATGATCGGTTTCGGAGCGGAGGGTCGCAGCCATCCGGTCGACCGCGGCCCGGGAGGTACAGAGCACCAGCGCCCGCCCGCCCGCCGCGTCCGCGAGTCGGGCTGTCTCGGCGGTCGCGGCCTCGGCCCACTCCGGGTCCTTGGGCTCGGGCAAGTGGCGGGGGACGTAGAGCATCGCCTGTTCGCGAAAGTCGAACGGCGACTCCACCGCCAGGTCCACGTATCCGAGCCCCGGCCGTTCGACCTCTTCGTCATCCTCGACCGTGACGATCGGACCGGGTTCCGCAGTGCTGTCGAGGCCGAGTCGGCGGGTGAGAGAGAGGAACCGGGCGCCGCCGCCAAGCGTCGCGGACGTCAGGATCGTCGGCGTGCGCTCGAACAGTCGGGCCGCGAGGATCTTCGAGACGTCGACCGGCGCGAGGTGCAGGGTGGAACGGTCGGCCCACACGACCTCGTCGGCATCCGGTGCTCGGAGGCGACGCAGCGCGTCGAGCCGGGAGGCGGCCAGTTGCGAGGTCTGCGCGGCCGCGTTCGGGTCGCCGCTCGCGTCGATCGACGGAATTGCCCCGGCCAGGCGTTCCGCCGCGCTCCCCAAGGCGTCGGCGACGGCCCCCGCGGTGGGATCGAGTCGTCCGTCGGCGCGTTCGAGCGCGCCCTCGAGCGCGTCGGCCGCGGCCGCGAGCGGATCGGCGTCGTGACGGCTGACGCCGACACCTTGGAGCCGGCTCGCGAGTTGGCGCAGTCCGCCCGGTGTCAGGTCGATGCCGAAGGCGGTGGTCGCGACGTCCGCGAGCCCATGGGCTTCGTCGAAGATCACCAGGTCGTGCTCCGGCAACACCGACCCGCTCGACGCCAGATGCGCGCAATACAAGGCATGGTTGACGATGAGGATGTCGGCGCTGCCCGCGCGCTTGCGGGCGTGTTCGGCGAAGCAGTCGTCGCCCTCGTCGCACTTCGCGGCACCGGGGCACTCGCGGGGCGCGCAACTCGCGGCACGCCGGGACGAGTCGGCCACGTCGACTTCCGCGAAGTCACCGGTCGCGGACGACGCGACGAACCGGACCAGCCGTGCGATGTCTCGGTCGAGGGTGGGCCCGGGCCGTTCGTCGAGCATCGCGTCGCCGGCTCGGGCGCGACTGAGCTTCGACCGGCAGACATACTGACCCCGCCCCTTGAGGAGGGCGGCGGTGAACTCCACACCACCGTGGTTCCGGAGGTGGGGTATGTCTTTGGACCACAGCTGGTCCTGGAGGGTCAAGGTC
>JBDUBS010000009.1:0-2886 GCA_040003875.1 Acidimicrobiia bacterium
ATCACAGACGGATGAGCGAGGTTTGCATACCCGGCGTGGGGGTACGCCGAACCTCGATGTCCGATTCCACTGCAACTCGTCAACCGTCCGCATCTCCGCCGGCAGCGTCGGTCGCTTCGAACGGGGCGGACTCGCGCCCGTGGGTCTCCGGCGTGGCGATGGTCCTCGGTGCCTACGTCGTGCTCACTGCCGTGCTCGTCGGCATCGGGTACCTCCTGGTCGACGAACTCTCCGGCGTTCGACGCTGGGATGTTTCCGTCAACCGCTGGTTCGTCCGCGGTCGAGACGCCGGCTTCAACGATGCGACCTCGGTCGGCTCCCACCTGGCCGAAACCCTCACGGTGATCGTGCTCGGGCTGATCGTCGTGGGGGTGCTCTGGCGGCTCCACGATCGGTGGTCGATCACGCTCATCGTGGTGGCCCTGGGCCTCGAGGTCTCGGTGTTCCTCACCACCACCCTCCTCGTCGACCGGCACCGGCCGCCCGTCCTCAGGCTCGACGGCGCGCCCCCCGCGTCGAGCTTCCCGAGCGGCCACACCGCGGCCGCGTGCGCGCTCTACCTCGGACTGGTGGTGTTGTTGAATCGGGGTCGTCGCCGGCAGGCCTGGCGCCTCGTCGTGAGCGTGGTGCTCGTGCTCGTGCCCATCGCCGTCGGGGTGTCCCGTCTGTACCGGGGCATGCACCACCCCACCGACGTGTTCGCGGGTGCGCTCCTCGGTCTCGCGTGTCTCGCCGTCGCCTGGCGGGTCGCGGACATGACCGCCGGCCCGTCCGCACATTCGAAGGTCGGCATCCAGTCGGGGAGATCCAGGTCATGACCAAGATCGCAGTCGTCGCGCACGCTCGCAAAGTCCTGGGTGACGGGCTCCCCGCGCTGCGGGCCGAGTTTGAGCAGTACGGCTTCGAGCCGGTGTGGCACGAAGTCCAGAAGAGCAAGCAGGCACCGAAGCGCATGAAGCAGGCAATCGCCGGTGGCGCCGACATCGTCTTCGTGTGGGGTGGTGACGGAACGGTTCAGCGGTGCATTGACGTGGCGGCGGGCAACCCGGATGTGACCATCGCGATTCTCCCGGCGGGGACCGCGAACCTTCTCGCGACCAACCTCGGGATCCCGCTCGATCTGGCCGAGGCGGTTCGCATCGGACTGCGTGGCGAGCGGCGCGCCCTCGACGTCGGCAAGGTCAACGGCGAACACTTCGCCGTGATGGCGGGGTGTGGGTTCGACGCGCTGATGATCCGGGATGCCGACCGTGGTCTCAAGGACCGCTTCGGCCGCGCCGCGTACGTGTGGACCGGCGCCAAGAACCTGCGCGCCGCGTCGACCCGCGCAATCGTCGACGTCGACGGCGAGCAGTGGTTCGCGGGGAAGATGAGCTGTCTGCTCGTCGGGAACGTCGGTTCGGTGTTCGGTGGGCTCGACCTGTTCGAGGACGCCCGGCCCGACGACGGGCGGCTCGACGTCGGGGTGGTGACCGCAAAAGGATTCCTCCAGTGGGGCCGGGCGATGGCTCGGGTCGCGTCGGGTCCCGCCGACCGGTCGCCGTTCGTCCGCACGACGGTGGCGCGCAAGGTGAAGATCGAGCTCGAACGCAAGGTCGCGTACGAACTCGACGGCGGCGACCGCCCGCCCACCAAGACGATCAAGATCAAAGTTCGACCTCACGCCATCACGGTGGCCGTCCCGGCGGCGACGGCATGAGCACCGCGAACCAGGTCCCCGAGACCTGGGAGCTCACCGGTGACGACGCCCGGGAGACGTTGCGTCGGGTCGGCGTCCGCCAGCTCGCGATCGACGCGTGGCAGCGGCTGCGCTTCGCCGACGGATTCAGCCATGCGCGCTCGCTTGCCTACACCACGTCGTTGTTGCTCGTGCAGGCGATCATCGGCATGGTCGGACTCGCGAGTGCGCTCGGTCGCGGTGGATTCACCGACATCGTGGTGCGCACGTTACAGGCTGCGGTCCCGGGCCCGGCCGGCCATACGCTCACCCGTGCGGTGAGCCAGGCGCGCACTGCTGGGCACGCGGGTCAGTACATCGGACTGACGTTCGGTCTCGTCGGCTCACTCGTCACCGGCGCGACCATGATGGGACAGGTAGAACGCGCGATGAACCGGCTCTACGGCGTGGAGGCCGACCGGCCCACGCTGCCGAAGTACCGGCTCGCCGCGCTCCTCGCGGCGTCGGCCGGCGTGCTCGCCGCGTTGGCGTGTTGGTGTCTGACCATGGGCCGTGACCTCCAGCGGTCGTGGCGGAACCACGCCCTCGAGCAGGTGTGGGCGGTGGCGCGGTGGCCGCTCGGGCTGCTGCTCATGGGAGCAGCGATCGCGCTGCTGTTCCGCTGGTCGCCGCGTCGACATCAACCCGCGTGGTCGTGGCTCGCCTACGGCAGTTCCATCTCCGTGTTGTTGTGGTGTGCGGTCACCGTCTCGTTGGGACTGTTCTTCAGCGCCAGCAAGTCGTTCGGTGACACCTACGGACCCCTGGCCGGGGTCGTCGCCCTGCTGCTCTGGTCGTTGCTCTCCTCGATCGCACTGCTCTTCGGGGCTGCGCTCGGCGCGCAACTCGAATCGGTACGGGCGGGTGAGTCGGAGCCCCAGGACCAAGAAAAGGTGGCGGACTCGGAACCCGAACTCGAGTCCGCGGGTCAGCCGGGCTGAAGCGACGGGGTTGATCGCCCGCGGCCTGGGGCTGGTCGCGCGCCACGCATTCTTTCCTTCGATCGGACCGTTGGGTTTGGCGGAATACCGAACGGGAAATGTTGAAGACAACCGTGCCATCGTGGCCCGGAATCGAATGGAGTTCACATGTATGTCGGTGGTGGCGCAGTCGTGCTGATCTTGATCATCATCGTGGTGGTGTTGCTCCTGCGCCGCTGACCTTGATGG
>JBDUBS010000680.1:0-2878 GCA_040003875.1 Acidimicrobiia bacterium
GGGAGGCCATTGGCCTCCCCCGACGCAATTTCAGACCTCGTCGATGATCCGGAACGCCTCTGAGAGGTGCGCAGGGTCCGGGCGGCGGGCTGAGTGCTCGATGCGATCTCGGAACGCGCCGATCGCAATGTCGCGGGCAGATTCGGTTCCGTCCGGATCGATGCCCATGGTGGAACGCCACTGACTCCGGTGACGCAGGAGTGCGTCGGCCTTCGTCGAAGCCCATCCTTCGATCGACTCGACGTGGTCGGGTTCGTCGGCCTCGAACAGCCAGAGCGCGTCCGGTCGGTGATGCGAGCCACCGACGCCGGCGAAGAAGTGCGGATCGCGCGCGGCGACGACGCCGTCGACCGTGAGCCAACCGGCGTGTCGGTGATCGGGGTGGAGGCGGTATCGCTTCCACGGGTCGTGCCCGAGGACGATGTCCGGCCGAACCTCACGGATGACCCGGCACACCGATTCGCGCCCCGCATGGTCGCTCTCGAGTTCTCCGTCGACGAACCCGCCGAAGTGCACTGTGGCGCGTGCAAGCGTCGTGGCCGCATCACGCGCCTCGGCCTGGCGCGTCGCGACGAGTGCGTCGAGGTCGTCGTCCGCCAACCAAGATCCCTTCGACCCGTCGGTGAGGACGAGGAAGTGCACTTCGGTGCCGGCGGCCGCCCATTTTGCGAGCGTCCCGCCGCAGCCGAACTCGATGTCGTCGGGATGGGCCCCGACGGCGAGGGCGCGGCGCGGAGGCGACACGTCGGCGTTCATGAATCGAGGTCCTCGGGGAGATCGACGTCGAAGCCGAGGTCGGGATCGTGGACGAGTTCCACCGTCAAGCCGAGCGAACGGGCGATCTTGGCGTGACGACCGGCGGAACCGACGCCGTAGGCGAACTCGAAGGCGACGGCACTCGGGAGGCCGAGCACCGGGGTGCCGTCGTCGCGATGTGAGGGCACGATCGTGACCGTCGACGCGTCGACGGTGGCGAACCGCGCCAGGGTCCCCGGTCGAGCGCGGGGGAGGTCGGCGTGGACGACGATGACCCGCGAATAGCCCTGGTTCCGGAGCGCGTCGCGGCCGGCAGTGACCGCCGCGTCGAGACCGGTGCCCGGATCCTCGACGAGCTCGATGCCGTGGGTCCGGGCCCATGCCTGCACCTCGGCCGACGACGACACGACCGTGACCGGGAGCGGGCCGGCTGCCTCGACGACCGCGTTCGCCATCGTGATCGCGAGTTCCACGCGCTCGTGCACCCCGAGGACCTCACCCAACCGAGCCTTCCCGGAGGTGAATCCTCGGATCGGGACCAGAACCCCCGCGTGGTGGGGAGGACCAGGGACGATCGGCATGGGGCTGCGTACACTACCGGGCCGTGGATCTGGTCTTCGATGGTGTACGTGGTGTGCTGTACCCCCCGATGCACCTCGGGATCAAGTGGACGATCGAAGGTCTCGAGCACATCCCGACCGTGGGGCCGGTGATCCTGGCGGCGAACCACACCTCGTATCTCGATCCGCTCGCGCTCGGCTATTTCGCGACGAAACGCGGACGACGGACCCGTTTCCTGACCAAGGACGAGTTGTTCGGGAAGGCCGTGATGGGTGGAATCCTCCGGGGCGCGGGGATGATCTCGGTGAGCCGGGGGACGGCCGACGCCGCCGGTTCGCTCGTCGCGGCCGAAACTTCGCTCCGCGACGGCCGCTGCGTCGCCGTATTCCCCGAAGGGACGATCTCGATGGACCTCGAACCGATGGTGGGCAAGACGGGCACCGCACGGCTCGCCGCCGCGACCGGGGCGCCGGTCGTCCCGATCGGGATGTGGGGTCTGCATCGCATCATGTACAAGGGACGCAAACCGCGCTGGCGCGCCGGCGTGGCCGAAGTGGTGTCGATCGGCGAGCCGATCACGGTTTCGACGACCGACGACGTGCTGGGCGCGACCGACCGCATCATGGCGGCGATTTGCGCGCAGGTGCAGGACGCCCGTCGCCACTATCCGCAGTCACCGGTGGCGGATGACGACTGGTGGGTCCGCGCACCTGAGACCGCAGTGTTGAGGAGCTGTCGATGACCCGAATCGCCGTAATCGGTGCCGGATCATGGGGGACCGCCGTCGGGGCGATCGCCGCGGTGAACGCCGACGCCGTGCTCTGGGCTCGTGACCCGGCCGTGGCCGCCCACATCGCGGACGAGCACGTCAACCCCGACTACCTGCCCGACATCGTTTTGCCCGAATCGTTGAGTGCGACCTCCGACCTCGGCGAGGCGTGCGCGGGGGCCGACGTCGTGGTGATGGGCGTTCCGTCCCACGGCTTCCGGGCCGTCCTCGAGGTCGCGGCGCCCGCCATCGGGAGCGACGTCCCGGTGCTCAGCCTGTCGAAGGGCGTTGAGCAGGGAACGCTGTTGCGGATGACCGAGGTGATCGCCGACGTGCTCGACGGGCACCGGTTGGACCGGATCGGTGTGTTGACCGGTCCCAACCTCGCCCGCGAGGTCGCCGAGGGGCAACCGACCGCGTCGGTGGTCGCGATCCCCGATGCCGAGACCGCGACCGAACTGCAGGGCCTCTTCATGACCGCGACATTCCGGGTGTACACGAACCCGGATGTCACCGGCTGTGAGATCGCGGGTGCGTTGAAGAACGTGGTCGCGCTCGCCGCCGGCATCGCGCATGGACTCGGATACGGCGACAACACCAAGGCCGCGCTCATCACGCGGGGCCTCGCCGAACTCGCCCGTCTGGGGATCGCGCTCGGCGGCGATCCGCTCACCTTCTCGGGTCTGGCGGGCATGGGTGATCTCGTCGCGACCTGTACCAGCGACAAGAGTCGCAACCGGACGGTCGGGGTCGCGCTCGGGCAGGGACGCAAGCTCGAGGACATCGTCACCG
>JBDUBS010000249.1:0-9647 GCA_040003875.1 Acidimicrobiia bacterium
CGGGGACTCGGGCGGCGATCAGCGGCCCCGGCGGATCCCACGCCGCGACACTGGTTCGTAGGCGCGCAGCGCCCCGGCTCGAGGTGAGGTCGGCGCGCCGGAGACCTCCAGGAGGCGGGCTCGCCCGCTCGACGTCTCGCGATCCAGCCACCGGGCCACGATCATCAACTCGTCCACCCGGCGGCGGTCGAGCAGCGGTGGCGTGGGGGCAGGCTGCACGTCGAGCGCGAGTTGGGCCTCGTCCTCGCGGCAACCGAGGCGACCGTCGGTGAGCGTGACGATGCCGCCGTCGACCGCGATCACCATGCGACCGCTCCCTACGAGCCATTCCAGCGTCTGGCGGCGCCGCAGCGTCCGACTCAACGAGGCGAGCCGGTCGCGGGTGAGTGCGGCCTCCTCGTATCGGTCTGCCAGGGCGAGCGCGTGCATCCGTCGCTCCAGCGGTTCGAGCAGGCGAGCGGGCTCCCCGGTGAGGCCACGCCGTACCCCGTCGACGATCGCCGCGTAGTCGGGCTCGGAGGTCTCGCCGGTACACGGACACGCGGCGACACCGAGCTGGGCCGCGGTGCAGGGTGTGTCGTCGCACAATCGCGCGGTGCGGCCGACGCGCGTGGTGCAACGCCGGAGTGGCGCCGCGGACTCGATCGCCTCCCGCGCGGTGTGGGCCGCCCGAGCCGAAGCGAACGGACCGAGGTACAGGGCGCCGTCGTCCTTCACCGCGCGAACCACCGCGAGGCGCGGGAACCGTTCCGCGAGCGTGAGCTTCACGTAGGACGTCGACCGCCAGCGTTTGCCCTGTTGGTTGAAGCGCGGTTCGAGGCTCTGGATGAGTCGCAGTTCGCGTACCGAGGCCTCGAGCTCGTGGCTGCACTCGATCCAGTCGATCGCCTCGGTCTCACGCAGGAGTTGGGGAACCTTCTTGCGACTGTCGCCACCGAAATACGACCGGACGCGTGCGCGCAGGTTCGTCGCCTTCCCGACGTAGAGGACGCGTCCGGCGCGGTCCTTCATGAGGTAGACGCCGGGCGTGCGCGGCATGCGCGCGGTGAGGCGCAGCTTGCTGGCCGATGGGTGCGCGCGCATCGTCGGCAGCGCGAGCAGGTCGTCGAGCCCGAGGACTCCGAACGTGCCGGCCCGTTCGAGCAGCGCGTGCAGCACCTCGGCGGTGGCCGCGGCATCGGCGTAGGCACGGTGGCACGGCGACACCGAGACGCGTAGGTGCCGGGCCAGCGTGCCCAACTTGAGGTCCGGGACCTCGTCGCGTAGGAGGCGACGGGCCAGGCCGAGCGTGTCGACGCGGCGATGTCCGAGCTTGGGGTAGCCCTGCGCGGTGAGCGCGGCGTCGAGGAACGAGATGTCGAAGCGGATGTTGTGACCGACGATCACCGCGTCGCCGATGAACTCGAGCAGCGGAGGGAGGACCTCCTCGATGGGAGGCGCCGGGAGGAGCATGGTCTCGGTGATGCCGGTCAGCACGGTGATGAACGGGGGGATCGGAACGCCCGGATTCACGAGCGTGTCGAACGTGCCGAGCTGCTCTCCGCCGCGGTACTTGACCGCGCCGACTTCGGTGATCGCACAGTCGTTGGGCGATGCACCGGTCGTCTCGAGGTCGAGGACGACGAAGGTCACCGCCGAGAGCGGACACCCGAGGTCGTCGAAGCTGGCCTGACCGGGGGGAGCGAGCATACGTTCGCATGGTAGACGAACATTCGTTCGGGGGTGGGGGATCGACGGAGCTTCGCGCTGAAGCGTGCAGCTGAGCGGTGCGGGCGGCTGCGATCGCTGCTGACGACGGTCGGTAGGATCCGGCCCCGATGGAATCTGCGACCCGATACCGCTGTGACGGCTGCGGCAACCTGACCCGGTTCTACATCACGGTCACCCGCCGGACCAAGGAATTCCGTCACTTCACCGTGGGCGGTGACGTGGAGGTCGAGTCGGTCGAGGTGCTCGCCGAGGACGTCGAGACCGTTGCGTGTCGCTGGTGCGGAGCGTCCGATGCGCGCATCGAGGTCATGCCCGCGGGTTGACCGTCCAGAAGCCGAGGCGGTCAGTCGCCGACGACCGTGACCACGAGCCGCCGGCTGCGCGGCCGGTCGTCGAAATCGACACAGATCACGCGTTGCCATACTCCGAGCATCATCTCGGCTCCCGTCACCGGGATCGTCACCGAGGGCCCGATGATCCCGGCCCGGGCGTGGCTGTGGCCGTTGGTGTCGGCGTTGCGCTCGTTGTGCTCCCAGCGATCGGATTCCGGGGCCAGTCGTGCCATGACGGTGTTGAGGTCCGCATTGCAGCCCGGCTCGCATTCGATGATCGTGACGCCGCAGGTGCTGTGGGCGATGAAGACCGTGGTGATGCCCTCGGTCACTCCGCTGTTGGCCAGCGCCTTCTCGGCGAACTCTGTGACGTCGATCACTTCGCCGTCAGCGACGGTGTCGAGGGTGAACGTCTCGTGGTGAGCGGCCATGGTCGTCGACACTATTGGTCGTCGCAGGGTCACCGCTCATCCGCGTGGCGGCTGTAAGAATCGTTCACCGTGTCCCGACCAGCCCACATGCAATCCGACCGGGGAAACCCGCGGCTCAAGTTCCTCGATCGGTACCTCGGAATTCCGATCGTGGGCGTCTTGGGCGTGGCCCATCGCCTGCGCGGCCGACATGCGGTGCCCGAAACGTGGAGCTCGATCGGCATCCTGCTCACTGCCGGTATCGGCGACGCGGTCGTGGCGACCGGAGTCCTCGCCGACCTCCGAGCGGAGTTTCCCGATGCACGAATCGTCCTGTTCGTGACCGCCAACAACGCCAGCTTCGCCCGTCTCCTCACGGTGCCCGACGAAATCGTCGAACTCCCGGTTCGCCAGGTCTGGCGGGCGGTGCGTGAGGTCCGCGCCCGGGATCTGGACCTGATTGTGGACCTCGGCGCCTGGCGCCGGTTCGACGCCGTCCTCGCCCGGCTCGGTGGTGCGCGAGCTGCGATCGGATTGCGCACACCGGGTCAGCACCGCCACTACGCGTACGACGTGGTGGTCGACCACCAGCGCCGACACGAGATCGAGAACGACCGTCGCCTGGTTGCGGCACTCGGTCTGGTGTCGAACTCGGAGCCGTCGGTTCCCATGCCGGCGACGACGGCCCCGCTCGCGGACCCGTACGTCGTGTTCCATCTCTGGCCCGGTGGCGCCAACTTCGAGGAACGGTCTTGGCCGATCGAGTCGTGGAAGGCAGTGGCGGCAGAAATGGCGGCGCGTGGCTTCACCATCGTCTTGACCGGCGGACCCAACGAGTTCGACATCACGCAGACGATCGTCGACGACTGGACCGCCGCGGGCATCCCGGTGCGTAATGCCGCGAGCGGATCGTGGTCCGAGAGCCTCGCGTGGTTGGCGGGCTCGGCCGGGGTCGTCAGCGTGAATACCGGAGTGATGCACGTGGCCGCCGCCGTGGGGGCGCCCACCGTCGCCTTGAACGGTCCGACGAGCGGCACGCGTTGGGGTCCGCGGGGTCCCTTCACCCGCTGCGTCGCGTCGCCGATGGTCCCCGACGGCTACCTCAACCTCGGGTTCGAGCACGATGATCGATTCGCCCGGTGCATGGAGGCGATCACGGTCCCGATGGTGCTCGAGGCGTGGGACTCGTTGCGCGCCGAAGCATCGATCGCCGGCCGCTGAGTCCCCACTGTCCGCGCGAATGTCCGATTGACGTAGTTCGAGGGCGCGTCTACCGTGCCGGACCCGCGTGGACCCGCGTGGACGCGGACAAAGGGGACTGGGGCGGTGGACACGAGAACAGCAGCGGCCGGAGTTCCGGCGTGGACGGACGACATTTCCACGTCGCCGTCACCTTCCGCCGTCGGGTTGCCGCCGACCGACTCCTTCCGGGTCACCGACGCCATGAAGCGGTGCATGGACGTCATCGGTGCGGCCGTGGCCCTCGTGCTCATGTCGCCCGTGCTCGCGGTGGCGTCGGTGTTCGTGCGCGCGACCTCGAAGGGGCCGGTGCTCTTCTGGCAGGACCGCTACGGGCGCGGCGAGACGAAGTTCCGGGTCGTCAAGTTCCGCACGATGGTCGTCGACCAGGCCGCGGTCATCGATCTCGTCGAAGTGGAAGCACTCGAACGGCAGGGCGTCCTGACCAAGTCCGAGCACGACCCGCGCGTGACGTGGATCGGGCGCTGGTTGCGCCGAACGAGCGTCGACGAACTGCCCCAGCTCTGGAACGTGCTCCGCGGCGACATGGGGCTTGTCGGTCCGCGGCCGTTGCTGCCGTTCATGTTGGACCCTCACCCCGACCTACGTCGTTCCCGGTGTGCCGTCCGTCCCGGGCTGACCGGCCTCTGGCAGGTGAGTCGCCGGGAGGACAACACGACCGCGTTGTCGATGGCGCGCGAAGACCTCGAGTACGTCGCGACAAGAAGCGTGCTCGGTGATCTGAAGATCATGGCTCGCACGATCCCCGCCATCGTGCGGGGTTCGGGCGCGGTGTGAACACCGAGACGCTCATCCTCGGCGGGGGACTCGCCGGTCTCAGTGCGGCGTACCACACCGACCGCGAGTATCTGCTGCTCGAGCGAGAGCAACGCGTCGGTGGTCTGTGCCGGACGAACTGGTACGACGGGTTCGGCTTCGACCTCTCGATCCACATCCTGTTCACGAAACAGCCCGACCTCGCGACGCTGATCTGCTCGGAGCTGCTCGACGGCCAGTACCACGACCACACGCGCAGCAGCTGGGTGTACAGCCACGGCGGATACAGCGGCTATCCGTTCCAGAGCAACCTCTACGGCCTGCCGGCCGATGTCGCCGCCAACTGCCTGCTCGGGCTGATCGCGGCGCGTGCGGCGCCGCCGGGAAACCCCGCCAACTTCGCCGAGTGGGCGCGAGCCACGTTCGGCGACGGGATCGCCGAACATTTTTTCCTCCCGTACAACGAGCGAGTGTGGGCGACGCCGCCGGAGGCGATGGACTTCCGGTGGATCGCCGACCGCGTCGCGGTGCCGGACCTGGAATCGGTGGTGCGAGGCATGTTGGAACCGCCGGTCACGCGTTGGGGCCCGAACTCGTCGTTCTGGTACCCGATCGAAGGTGGCATCGAAGCCCTGCCCCGCGGCTTGGTGGCGCGGTTGGATCCCGATCGCGTACGCGTCGGCACGACCGTGGAGACGATCGACTGCACGACGCACACCGTCACCACCGACGACGGAGCGAGCGTCGGGTATGACGATCTGATCTCGTCGCTGCCGCTCCCGGTGTTGGTGCGGATGGTGGACGACGTCCCCGAGGCGGTGCGCGCCGCCGCGGCACGGTTGCGCTGGAACACCGTGTACACCGTGATGATCGGAGTCCGCCGCCCCGAGATCTCGGACCATCACTGGGTGTACTTCCACGAGGACGAGTTCGTCTTCCACCGGATCAGCTATCCCATGAACTTCTCGCCCACCCTCGCTCCGGACGGTTGTTCGTCGATCATGGCCGAGATCTCACATTCGTCCCACCGCGACGTGAGTGGGCGGGATCTCGTGCAGGAGACGATCGACGGATTGCGGCGCGCCGGGGTCCTGCGGGACGACGACGAGATCGTGCTCGGTATGGTTGCGCCCATCGTGCCCGCGTACGTCATCTACTCGCTCGATCACCAGGAGTGTGTGGCCACGATCCTGGAGTGGCTCGGGCGCATGGGCATCCGGACCGTCGGCCGCTTCGGCGAGTGGCAGTACTTCAACATGGACCAGGCAATTGGGAGCGGTCGGGATGCGGCCCGCACGATCGCGGCCGAACACCTCGTCGACCTGGTCGGCGCCGAAGCGCTCGAAGCCGCCGAGGCCGACTCGGTGCCACGCGGGGCTCGGGGAGTCTCGACGCGGCGCTGACCGGCGGGAGTGTCACACCCCCGTGCGACAGTGCAGCGGTGAAGATCGACTGCGACGAATGCGTGATGAACGGCACCGATGCGTGCGGCGACTGCATGGTCTCGTTCCTGGTGCAACGAACCCCCGGCGACGCGGTCGTGATCGACGTCGCCGAGGAGCGGGCCGTCCGCATGCTCGCTCGCGCCGGTCTGGTCCCCCAACTCCGCCACGAACGGGCATCCGGCGATTGAACGTCAGGTGAGTTCGGCGATGAGGGCGCGGATGCGCCGGTCGATCTCGTCCCGGATCAGCCGAACCCCGGCGACGTCACGGCCGGCCGGGTCGTCGAGTTGCCAGTCGAGGTAGCGCGTCCCGGGAAAGATCGGGCACGCATCGCCACAGCCCATCGTGATGACGACGTCGGATGCCTCTACCGCGGCGCGGGTGAGAAGCTTCGGCTGCTCGGCGGTGATGTCGATACCCAGCTCCTGCATCGCAACGGCGGCGGCGGGGTTCACCGTGGGCGCCGGCTCGCTGCCCGCGGAACGCACCTCGATCCGGTCGCCCGCGTGCTGCGCGAGCAGCGCGGCCGCCATCTGTGATCGGCCCGCGTTGTGCACACAGACGAAGAGCACCGAGGGCGTGGTCACGGCATCGCCTCCAGGTCGTGGGGGACGACGGTGTTCGTGCCGTCGAACGTCGGGAAGAGGGTCCGGATCAAGCCGTACGCGATGACCGCGCCGACCAGTTGTGCGGCGACGAACGGCGGCACGTTCGACGGTTGGATACCGGCGAACGTGTCGGTGAACATCCGCCCGACCGTGACCGCCGGGTTGGCGAAGCTGGTGGAACTGGTGAAGAAGTATGCGGCGCCGATATAGGCCCCGACTGCGAAGGGTGTGGCCCGCGCGTTGCCGCCCCGGACCGAGCCGAAGATCACCAGCAGGAGTCCGACGGTGGCGACCACCTCGGCGAGCCAGAGGCCGGAGTCGCTGCGTACCTTCGTCGACCACTCGACCGCGGGCAGGTCGAACATCAGGTTGGCGAGGATCGCGCCGCTGATCGCTCCGCACACTTGAGCGCTCACATAGACGCCGACGCCACGGGCTGAAATTCCGCCGAGTCGCCAGTCGACCATGGTCACGACCGGATTGAAGTGTGCACCCGATACCGAACCGAGGGCGAGGATCAACGCGATCAGGCCACCGGCCGTCGCGATGGAGTTCTCGAGGAGCTGGAGTCCGACGTCACCAGGGGAGAGGCGGGTCGCCATCACCCCGGATCCGACGACCACGGCAACGAGCAGCGCGGTGCCCAGGTACTCGGCGAGCGCCTGACGCGCGAGGGTGCGATTCACGAGCGGACGGGTTCCGGTCCACCGGCGAGCGCGTCGCGCAGGACGGCGAACCGGTCGGGCGCGACCGAGTACCACGCCCACTTGCCCCGCTTCTCTCGATGGAGCAGACCGGCATCGGTGAGGACCGAGAGGTGATGGCTGATTGTTGGTTGGCTCTTGCCGAGCGGGGCGGTGAGGTTGCACGCGCAGGTCTCACCTTGGGCCGCGATGATGCTGAGGAGCCGGAGCCGGACCGGGTCGGCCATGACCTTGAACGCCGCCGCGAGGTCCTCGGCCGCGGCCTCGCCGAGCGGGGCGGCGAGCAGCCCGTCGCAGCACGCGGTGATCGTCTTGACGTCCATGGACTCACTCTCTGTGTGTCGGGTCACATTGATGATGATCGATATTGACATCGGTCGATATGAACTATACATTGATCCAGGTCGATATGACAATGATCGATCAAGGAACCGCAATCCACCACCTCACGAACACCTGACGAACGGAGCTCCCCGTGCCGACCGACCTCTCAGCCGATCTCGCCCCCGACCTCGAGGCACCACCAGGCGGCCGGCTCCAACTGGCCCTGAACGTGGACGACCTCGACGCCGCGATCGCGTTCTATTCGAAGATGTTCGGGACCGCGCCGATCAAGGTGAAGCCGGGCTACGCCAACTTTGCCATCGCGGCGCCGCCCCTCAAGCTGGTGCTGTTCTCCGGCGCCGGTGAGCCGGGCACACTGAACCACCTCGGCATCGAAGTCGACAGCGCCGACGCGGTGGCGGCGGCCGAAGCCCGTCTGCGGGCGGACGGTCTCGACACGACCGACGTCGAAGCGACCAACTGCTGCTTCGCGGCCAAGACCGAGACCTGGCTCGAGGCACCGGACGGCCAGCGGTGGGAGTGGTACGTGAAGCACGACGACTTGGGCGGCTTCGCGTCGGACGCAGCCGACCCCGCCTCGGGCTCCACCTGCTGCAGCTGATGCAGCGGCAGAGGCACATCGCGTCGCCCCTGCCCTGACCCCTCGACCTTTGTCCCTCCTGTACCGCCTCGGTACACCAGGGGACAAGGGTCAGGGGTGAACCGACCGCCTGGCGTCAGTCGGTGACGAGCGCGCGCAGTGCGCCGACGGTCGCCTGGTCCCGAGACACGTTGACGAACGGGTCGTACTGGTAGATCCGCATCGCGTTCTCGTGGGTGAACTTGTTGACGATGGTGTCGTCCATACCCGCGAGTTGCTTGGTGACCGACTCCGGCGAGTTCGGCCAACTCGAGTCGGAGTGCGGGTAGTCGCACTCCCACGTGACGCTGTCGTAGCCGATCGCAGCGGACTGTTCGACGCCCGCCCGGTCGCTGATGAAGCAGAACGAGAAGTGATCGCGCGCCACCTGTGCAGGCGAGGAGTCGCCGAAGTCCTGCATCGTCCAGAACCGGTGCTGTTGGTACACGTAGTCGAGACGTTCGAGCCAGTACGGGATCCAGCCGGTGCCGCCCTCGCTCAGGGCGAACTGCAGGTTCGGGAACTTGCGCAGCACCGGGCTCCACACGAGGTCGGTCGCGGCCTGCATGGTGTTGAGCGGGGTGAGCGTGATCATCACGTCGATCGGTGCACCCGGCGCGATCTCGATCTGGGTGCTGCTCGAACCGATGTGCAAGCAGATGACCGTGCCCTCGTCCTGGCAGGCGGCGAAGAACGGGTCCCAGTGGTCGCCGAAGATGTGGGGCCACCCGAGTTTGTACGGGTTCTCCGAGAAGGTGACCGCGTGGCAGCCCTTCTTCGCGACGCGCCGGACCTCGTCGGCCATCAGCTGCGGGTCCCAGATCGGCGGGACCGACAACGGCATGAACCGGCCGGGATAGGTGCCGCACCACTCGTCGATGTGCCAGTCGTTGTAGGCACGCAGAAGGTGGATCGAGGTGTCAAGGTCCTTCGACTTGGAGAAGAGTTGCCCGCAGAACTGCACGAAGCTCGGGAAGCACATCGACCCGAGCACGCCGTTGCGGTTCATGTCCTTGACCCGCTCGTGGATGTCGTAGCAACCCGGCCGGATCATGTCGTACGAGGTCGGCTCGATGTTGTACTCCTCGGGCGGCCGGCCGGCGACGGCGTTGAGCCCGATGTTCGGGATGGTGGATCCTTCGTACTCCCACACGTCGATGCCGTCGCGGTGGACGCTCTTGGGCGCGAAGTCCTTCCACTTGGCGGGAAGGTGGTTGTCGAACATCGTGGGCGGCTCCACCACGTGATCGTCGACGCTCACGAGAATGAGGTCTTCCGGCTGCACCGCGTACCCCCCGGGGTCGTTTGCTGACGCTCGTGTCAGCCTATCGCCACCGTCCCGGTCCCGGTCCGGCCGCCGGGCCTCGCGTCAGGACCTCGCGCGGTAGCGCAGGTACACGGCGCCGGACGCGAATCGACGCTCGTGCACGAGCTCCAGCTCGAACCGTTGATCGCGCG
>JBDUBS010000205.1:0-9646 GCA_040003875.1 Acidimicrobiia bacterium
GGCCGACAACGGATCCGAGGTGACGACGCACCAGCTCCGGATGCTCACGGACGGCCTCGGAGAACGAACAGAAGATCACCCCGGCCTCGGCGAGGCGGGCCTTGAAGGTCGTTGCCACCGACACCGAGTCGACGATCGCATCCACCGCGATGCCCGAGAGCCGCTCCTGTTCGGCCAGCGAGATTCCGAGCTTGTCGAACATCTCGCGCATCTCGGGATCGATCTCGTCGAGGCTCTCCGGGGCGGGGCCTTTGGTCTTTGGCGCAGCCCAGTAGCTGATCCCCTGGTAGTCGATCGGCTCGTGGTGGAGATTGGGCCAGGTCGGCTCCTCGAGGGTCAGGAAATGACGAAGGGCCCCCAACCGCCATTCCAGTAGCCACTCGGGTTCGGAGTTCTTCGCCGAGATGAGTCGGACGACGTCCTCGGTCAGACCCTTCGGCGCGATCTCGGTGTCGAGATCGGTGGTGAAGCCATACTGGTATTCGCGTTGCACCAGCGCTTGGATGCCTTCGCTCATCACGCGACCTGGTGTCGGGACGCGTGCACGACGAGCTGCGAACCGTGCACCTCAGCCACCCTGACCGCGAGCGCCTTCGCCCGCTCCGCGTTGGTTCCGGACCAGCCGGTGTCGACGGTCTCGAAGAAGAGGTCGAGCCAACGCTCGAAGTGTGCAGCGGTGAACGCCTGTTGCGCATGCACGCGTTGGTGGGCCCGGAACGGGTTGCCCTCGTAGCCGGGCAGGGAGAAGAGCGCGCGACACCAGAACGCGGTCAGCTTCGGGATGTGCTCGGACCAGTCCACCCGAGCGACATCGTTGAACATGGGCCCCAAGACGTCGTCCATGGCGACGAAGCGGTAGAAGCGCACGACCATCTCGGCGACGGCGTCAGGATCGTCGAGGTCACTCCTGGGCACCGTCGGCTGCGGCAAGTGATTGAACTTCATGAAGTCACCCTACTCGGTTTGGTACCCCTTATTCTAGTAGCTACTAGAATAAGAGGCGCAGCCGAAGACGAAGGGGCGAAGACCAAGGGGAGTGACGTGCCCACGGGACGTACGGTGGTGATCGCGGTGGAGACGCGACCGCGGCCGGAATGACACCGGCGCGTTAGCCGTCGGGAACCGGGTCCCGCGAGATGGCGAGATCGTCTCCTGGTGACCACATGGGATACGGAATGCCGGCGAGGCGGTTGATCGCCAGGCCTTGGAGGACGAGCAGGAGCACCGCGAGCATCAACACCCCGAGCTGCCAAGGCTCGTGGAGGATGCCGAGCGACACGATCAGTGTCGTCGCGCCGGCCGGCGGGTGCGGGACGCGCGCCCAGACCATGACCCCGCTCGTCAGTCCCAACGAGAGTGCGGCGGCGCCGACCCGTGATGCCGAGACTCCCGTCGCGAGGGCTGGTCCCGCGTGCTGGAGACCGAAGACGACGAGCGCGGCATAGCCCGCGGCGGCGCCGATGGCGTGACCCGCGAGCGTGTTGCGGGGGCACGCGGCGGGAAGCATCGGCGTGTAGAAGAGCAGAAAGGCGGTCGGACCGAGCGACGGGAAGATGAACGGTGCACCGGTCGCGAGCGCGGCGAGTGCGATGAGTCCGATCGAGATGACTCCGTTGACCATCGCGAACAGCCCGAGGATCGTGATCCGGTCGTACCGGCGGAGCAGCGCCGGGAGGCGCACGCGAGTTGCCAGACCGTGCACGATGGCGGCCATGTCGCCACCGATCGGACCCGGTCGCGTCGGGCGGTCGGGGCGTGGCGCGTCGCCGTCAGTAGTCACGTCAACCCTTGACGAACCGCTCGAACAGCAGGGAACCAGCGGCGAGGAGTGCCGAGCAGCCCGCGGCCACCCAGGCCAGGCCGGGGTCGTCGCCGAGGAGTGCGTCGACCGCAACCGTGAGCAGAAACACTTGCAGCACGAGCAGCACGAGGACGTACACGCCGACCGCGGACGACACCGCCCGTCCCCGGCTCGCCGCCGCGCTCACGATTGCGCCCCGAGCGCCCAGACCACGCCGTCTCGCACCTCGACGTCGATGCGCCCGAGAGGTCGCTGTGGTGGTCCGGCGACTACGTCCCCGGTGCGCGCATCGAACACTCCCTCGTGGCACGGACAGACCATGTGCTGCGCTTCGGGCCGGTAGTACACGACACAGCTGAGATGGGTGCACTTCTGACTCATGGCATGCAGTTCATCGCCGGGGAGCCGAACCAGGATCGCGGGATCATCCTTGGTGGGATAGCCGAAGAGGTGGGTGCCGTTCACCGGGACGTCGTCGAGGGCGACGATCGGCTGCGGCTTGCCGTGGTTGATGGGTCGGAGCGAGGCGAGAGCGGCTACGGCGACGGTGCCGGCGGCGAAGGTGCCGGATGCGAGTACGAGGTACCGGGTGAACTCGCGCCGGGTGACCTCGTCTTCGCCACCGGACGTGTAGGGAAAGTCGCGCCGCCATTTGGGTGGGTCGACCGGAACGTCGGTCACGGGCTGGGCTCCTCGTGGTCGAGGCCGAATGGGTCGTCGAGCCAATGGGTCGACGTGCGTCCGAGCGTGATCGTGACGGCGCCGGGGTCGCGCACCACGGTCTGCACCTTGGTCTTGACGACCTGGGTCCCGAACACGAACGTGTCGGTCAGTGCACCGGTTCGCGTGGAGCGGAACTCCTCGGGGGTTCCGAACCACAGGGCTTGACTCGGGCACACGGAGGCGCACATCGGCGCGAGGCCGATCGACGTGCGGTCGTAGCAGTGGTCGCACTTCATCATCTGGTCGAGCTCGGCCATGAGCTTCGGGATGCCGAACGGACACGCGTACACGCAGTTCGAGCACGCGATGCAGCGCGGCTTGAGAGCCGATTGCACGATGCCGTCCTCGTTCTGCTTGATCGCGTCGGCCGGGCAGACCTCCGCGCAGGTCGGATCCTCGCAGTGCATGCAGACCATCGGCACGGTCTGGGTAGTCGTGCCGCGGTCGATGAAGTCGAGGTGCATCATCGAGTGGCCGCGGTGGGTCCCGCACTCCTCGCATGCGTGTACGCACGCCTGACAGCCGATGCACCGGCTCGGGTCGATGACGTAGACACGGTCGCCCAACTCGCCCGGAGCTTCCATCAGGCATCTCCCGATCGGAGGTCGAGCTCGCGCTCGTCGGTCACCGAGCCGCCCTCGCGAGTCCGTTCGATCCGGACCGCGCACACCTTGAACTCAGGGATCTTCGATTCCGGGTCGAGCGCGGGGTTCGTGAGCTGATTCGCGGCGAGCTTGCCGCCCCAGTGATAGGGAATGAAGACGGTATCGGGCCGGATCGTGCTCACGACCGACGCCGCGACCGTGATCGATCCACGTCGCGAGGTCACGGTCACGAGATCCCCAGTGGTGATGCCGTGCTGTTCGGCGAGGCGCGGATGGATCTCGCAGAGCGGCTGCGGGTACTGGTGCACGAGCGGACCGATGCGGCGGGTCTGGGTACCGGACAGGTACTGGCTGATCACCCTGCCCGTCGTGTACCAGATCGGATATTCGCCGTCGACGACCTCGGCCGGCGGCTTGAAGGTGACGGGCACGAACCGCGCCCGTCCCGACGGCGTGTTGAAGCGGAGATCCTCGAAGAGCCGCGGGGTGCCGGGGTGGCCGGGCTCCGGGCAGGGCCAGAAGATGCCCATCTCGTCCTCGAGCCGGTCCCACGTCATCCCGGAGTAGTCCGCGATCCCGCCCTTCGACGCGAGCGCCATTTCGTCGAAGATCTCGCGTACGTTTTCGAACTCGAAGTAACGGCCGGCATCGAGACGCTCGGCGAGGTCGCAAAAGATCTCCCAGTCCCGACGCGCATTTCCTGGCGGCGGGATCGCCTCGTTGACCTTCACGACCCGACCTTCGACCGTCGCGACCACGCCTTCGTCCTCCTCGTGGAGTGACCCCGGGAGCACCACGTCCGCGTGGAACGCGGTCTCGGAGAGGAAGAAATCGACGATCCCGAAGAACTCGAGCTTGTCCAGCGCTCGCCGCGTGGTGTTCGAGTCAGGGAGCGACACGACCGGGTTGAAGCAGATCGACAGCAGGCCCTTCACCTCGCCGCGGTCGATCGCCCAGATCAGCTCCTCCGCGCTGTAGCCCTGGTGGCGCAGCTCCTCGTCGGTGCAGCCCCAAACCTCCGCGATGTACGCGCGCGCCTCCGGATCTTCGATCTTGCGCATTCCCGGGAGCTGTTCGGACTTGCCGCCGTGCTCGCGTGCCCCCTGGCCGTTGCCCTGGCCGGTCACCATGCACGGGCCGCACCCGGGTCGCCCGATCCGGCCCGCCGCGAGTGCAAGGTTGATCGCGGCGGAGACGTTGTCGACCCCGCTGGTGTGGTGCTCGAGTCCGCGAGCGTGCAGGATCATTCCGGTGGCGGCGGTGGCCCACATCTCGGCGGCCTCCTCGATGCGCGCCGCCGGCACCCCGGTGATGTCGGCGCCCCACGCGGGCGTCGAGTCACGCACGGCTTCGACCGCCGCCTCGAAGCCCTCGGTGTGCGCGTCAATGAAGTCGTGGTCGAGCCAGTCGCGCGTGATCATCACTTGCAGCATGGTGCCGAGGAGCGCCGAGTCGGTGCCGGGTCGGAGGCCGAGGAACACGTCGGCCGTGCGCGCGAGAGGCGTCACGCGTGGGTCGGCGACGATCAGCTTGCCGCCGCGGTCACGCGAGCGCCACACGTAGGACGTGGTGATCGGCGCACATTCGGCGATGTTGGCACCGATGACGAAGATCACGTCGGCGAGCGGGAGGTCGGACCAGGGGTTCGGCGCACGATCCACGCCGAACGCCTTCGTGTATCCGTGCCCGGCGGAGACCATGCAGAGACGGCCGTTGTAGTCGAGGTTGGCGGTGCCGACCGCGAGGCGCGCGAACTTCCCCACGAGGTAGGCCTTCTCGCTCGTGAGCGAGGCGCCGTTCAGCACCGCGAACGAGTTGGGCCCATACGCAGCCTGGATGCGACGGATCTCCGACGCCACCCGATCGAGCGCGGTGTCCCACGTCACCGGCGCGAAGCCGTCGTCGGTGCGCTCGAGCGGTTCGAGAAGTCGGTCGGGGTGGTTTCCCTGGAGGTAGCGCTTCACGCCTTTCGGGCACAGCTTGCCCTCGTTGAACGGGAACTCGTACCACGGCTCGAAGCCGACCACCTCGTTCGCGTGGACCTTCAGAATGATCCCGCACTGCTGCCCGCAGAAGCAGCAGTGCGTCTTCACCTCGCGATCGATCTCGAGATCCGCATTCCACCCACCGGGCGGAGCCTCGTTGAGGTGAGGCCCGTAACGAGCGACGAGTTCCTCCTCGGTCACCGGTGGACGGGCCATCAGCCGAACCCTCCTACCCGCTCGGATTGCGCGAGCGTGAACAGACGCCGGCGACATGCCGGGCACACGTCCTGCCAGTTTCCACCGTCAGCGAGTGAATAGTCGAAGCCCAGCTGCGGAAGGATCTCCTTGATGTCGCCCATCTGGAGTTGCGACGCGAACGCGGTCCCACATTCACGGCAATGCTGCTGGGGTCCGATCGCTCCTGCGCGCTCGTAGAACGCGACTCCCAGGTTGGCGGGGCGTTGGAAGATGTGGAACAGCTTCCCGAACGGGATGTACATCAGCCCGAGGATCACCGTCAACGCATGCACCGTGGTGAGGAAGGTGTAGAAGCGGCCCTGCATCCAGAGGTTCGAAGCCGTGAGCATCAACCCGGTCACCGAGACGGCGAAGAGGCCGGCGAGCGCGAGGAAGTCGTTGCTGCGCTCGACCGCCAGCGCACCTGGATCACGAAGCCGTCGAGCGAGGAAGATGAACACTCCGGCGAGGACGAGCACCGCGGCGATGTCGAGCAGGTGAAAGGTGATCCAGCCGACGACGCTGCGCGAATCGAAGCTCAGGGTGCCCCAGTTCGCCACGTACGCGCGGTACTTGCGGGCGTTCTGGCCGACCGACTCGAAGTGCAACCAGCCGAACACGAGCGGGAATGTGACGAGTGCCGCCAGCACGCACCCCCAAAACAGGAGTTGGTGCGCGAGCCACCGGGCCCGGGACCGACGCATGATGAAGGTCTGGGCGAGGAGGTTGGCACCGATGAGGCCGGGAATCATGCGCGCGTTTCCCGCCCGCAAATCCCGCCGCATCAACGCCTGCCAGCCGCGTTGGCGGAGTCGTGCTGTCGGTGGGCGCCGCAGCCACACCGCGTAGCGATACGTGACGCCGAAGATCGCGAACAGCGTTCCGAAGAGGTATCCGACGAGCGCGGCGTCGAACCATCGCAAACCCGCGCTTCCGAACACGACGAGCACCAGCGCGATCGCGACCGCGATGGCACCCCACGTGAGACCGCGGCGGTCGAGCGACGATGTTCGGGTCACGGCTACCTCCGGCGGGGACGCTAGACCGGCGGGGGCGGCGCCGCGTCGAGCGTCTCGAGGGTGGCGACTCGCTGCTTCAGGCCGAGCAGCTCGTGCCGGCGGGCGGTGTCGTCACGCAGTACCGCGGCGATCCCGATGGGTCGTTCCCCGCCGGGTGCCGTGAGCAGGGTGACGGTAAACGCGACCGAGAGGGTGTGACCGTCGTGGTGCAGCGCAGGGACTTCGAGGAGGCGGCTGCCGTAGTCGGTGTGGCCCGTCTCCATGACGTGTGCGTACCCGGCCCAGTGGCGCGCCCGCAGGCGCTCGGGGATGATGAGATCGAGCGATCGCCCGACCGCTTCGTCCTCGGACCAACCGAACAGCCGCTGCGCGGCCTCGTTCCAGAACATGATCGTCCCGTCGCCGTCGGCGATGATCACCGCATCGGCGAGGTCCGACACGAGACGCGCCAGCGCGCTCGCGTTGAGCGACAGGCTCGGCTCCAAGAGCGGTGCGAAACACGGCGCCTCGCCTCCTTCGTCGCGGGGGTCGACGGTCATGTCGTTCATGCCACCACCGGGTCGACGGCATCCGGGTCGATGCCGTACTCGGCGATCGCGTGGACAACGACATCGGTGTCGACGTCGCCCTTGAGTACGAGGCTCGACAGCACCCCGACGACGATGTGGGCGGCGTCGGTCTCGAAGTGACGACGCAATGCGGGTCGGGCGTCGGAAAGCCCGAAGCCGTCGGTGCCGAGCGAGAGGTACGGCCGGGGAATCCAGCGCGCGACCTGGTCGGCAACGAGCTTCACGTGATCGGTAACGGCGACCACCGGTCCGTCGCTTCCTTCCAGTGCGCGTTGCACGTACGGGATCCGGTACTGGTCGGCCGGATGAAGTCGGTGCTCGCGTTCGCACGCTAGTGCGTCGTCGCGGAGCGCCTTGTAGCTGGTCGCGCTCCACACATCAGCCGCGACCCCGTGGTGATCGAAGAGCAACTGTTGCGCTTCGAGTGCTGCGAGCATGGCGGTGCCGCTCGCGAGGATCGTCGCGTGATGCGCTCGCTCCCCGGGCGCGTCCTGGTAGCGGTAGAGGCCGGCAAGGATCCCCGGTTCGACACCTGCTGGCATCGCCGGTTGCGGGAACGCTTCGTTGTAGAGCGACAGGTAATAGATGAGGTCTTCGGGATGCTGACCGTGCATCCGCTCGATGCCCTCGCGGACGATGACCGCGACCTCGTACGCGAAGGCTGGATCGTACGCACGGACGTGAGGGAGGGCCGTCGCGAAGAGCAGGTTGTGACCGTCGCAGTGCTGGAGGCCTTCGCCCTGGAGTGTGGTGCGCCCGGCGGTGGCCGCGAGCAGGAACCCACGGACGCGAGCGTCCCCGGCGGCCCAGAGCAGGTCGCCGAACCGGTGAAATCCGAACATCGAGTAGTAAATGAAGAACGGGAGCATCGGTTCGCCCCAAGTGGCGTACGAGGTCCCGGCGGCGGTGAAGCTCGACATCGCGCCGGCCTCGGTGATGCCCTCTTCCAAGATCTGACCGTCGTCGGCTTCCTGGTAACTGAGCAGCAGGCGATCGTCGACCGGTTCGTAACGCTGACCGCCCGGCGCATAGATCTTGTGCCGACGAAACAGCGCGTCGATGCCGAAGGTCCGTGCCTCGTCCGGGACGATCGGGACCACTCGCGGACCGATGCCGGGATCGCGCAGCAGATTGCGCAGCAGTCGGGTGAACGCGCTGGTGGTCGACGCGGCAACCCGGTCGCCGGTCCCCACCAGGAGCTCCTGGTACGCGTCGGCGCGGGGCACGGTCACGGACGTGGGGGTCACGCGCCGCGACGGTAGGTGCCCGCCGAGTTCACGTCGATGTTCCATGAGGTATTCGTATTCGGGGGAATCGAATCCGGGGCGAGCGTAGGGCGGCAGGTCTGCTCTGAGCTCGGCATCGGTCACCGGGAGCTCGAGCCGGTCGCGGAAGGTGAAGAGCTCCGCCTCGGTCATCGTCTTGATCTGATGCGTGGCGTTGCGGGCCTCGATGTCCGCTCCGAGTGCCCAGCCCTTCACGGTGTGGGCCAGGACCACGGTCGGCGCGCCCTCGTGGCTGCACGCGGCGTGATACGCGGCGTAGACCTTGGTCGCGTCGTGGCCGCCGCGGCGGAGTCGACGCAGGTCGTCATCGGTGAGGTGAGCAACGAGTCGCGCCAGGCGCGGATCCGGGCCGAAGAAGTGCTCGCGGATGTAGGCGCCGCTCTCGACCTGGTACTTCTGGAACTGACCGTCGACCGTGGTGTTCATCCGTTCGACCAGCAGCCCGTCGGTGTCGTTGGCGAGCAGCGGGTCCCAGTGCTGCCCCCACAGCACCTTGATGACGTTCCATCCGGCACCGCGGAACCACCCTTCCAGCTCCTGGACGATCTTGGCGTTGCCCCGCACGGGTCCGTCGAGGCGCTGGAGGTTGCAGTTGACGACGAAGGTGAGGTTGTCGAGGTGCTCGCGACCGGCGAGCGCGACCCCGGCGAGGCTCTCGGGCTCGTCCATCTCGCCGTCGCCCGCGAAGCACCAAACCCGCGCGCCGCTCGTGTCGACGATGCCGCGGGCGGCGAGGTAGCGGTTGAAGCGGGCCTGATAGGCGGCGTTGATGAGCCCGAGCCCCATCGACACGGTGGGGAACTCCCAGAAGTCGCCCCGACGGGGATGGGGATAGGAGGGCAACCCGCCGGTCACCTCGCGCCGGAATCCGTCGAGCGTGGCCTCGTCGAGCCGTCCCTCGACGAAGGCGCGGGCGTAGATGCCGGGGGAGGCGTGGCCTTGGAAGAAGACCTGGTCTCCGAAGCTCGTGTCGGTCTTGCCGCGGAAGAAGTGGTTGAACCCGACCTCGTAGAGCGTGGCGGCGGATGCGTAGGTGGCGAGGTGACCGCCGATCCCGTCGACGCGTCGATTCGCTCGCGCCACCATGACCGCAGCGTTCCAGCGCACGTAGTGGCGGAGGCGAGTCTCCACCGCTTCGTCGCCCGGGAAGGGCGCCTCGGCATCGGGTGCGATCGTGTTGATGTAATCAGAACGGAAGGGTGCGCCGACCGGGACTCCCGCTCGACGTGCGCGCTCGAAGGCGGGTGCGAGGAGTTCCCCCGCTCGGTGCGCACCGTGAATCCCGACCACGGCATCGACCGAGTCGATCCAGTCCTGGATCTCTTGAGAATCCGAGTCGACGTCGACGTTGATGGCCATGGGATCCCTCGCACACCTGAGCGCGGACCGAATATTTCTAGTGCAGGCTAGTCCGCTCGTTG
>JBDUBS010000170.1:0-2877 GCA_040003875.1 Acidimicrobiia bacterium
CCCATACCCCGACTGACTCGTTCTGGCACACGTCGTGCACGTCAGGACGTGCACGACGTGTGCGAGAACGCGGGGTCAGTCGGTGGAGATGGCGTCGAGGATGTCGAAGCGGGACGCGCGGCGGGCGGGGTACGCGGCGGCCACCACACCGGCGAGGGCCGCCAGCACCACCACGAGCGTCAGCTGTACGCCCGGGATCGAGAGTTGGGTGAAACCCTGATCGTGGAGGGCCGTGACCATCGCCCAGCCGAAGAAGATGCCGAGCACGACGCCGAGAAGCGCGCCGAACACGGCCACGATGATCGACTCCCACCGCACTGAAGTCCGTACCTGCTTGCGCGACATCCCGACCGCGCGCAGCAATCCGATCTCGCGTGTGCGTTCCACGATCGAGAGCAGCAGCGTGTTCATGATGCCGAGCAGCGCGATGAAGATCGCCAGGAACAGCAGGGCGAACACGAGCCCGAGGATCTGGTCGATCTGGGTCTCGAACTGAGCCTTGAGCCCGCTGATGTCGTTGACCTTGGCGCCGGGGAACTGCTTGGCGATCGCCTCGATCTTCGGACGCACGTCTTTGGCCGACGTCCCGCGATCGAGCGCGATGTACACCTGGCTGTCGGCGATCTGGCTGAACCGCTTGTCGAAACCGGCGAGGGACATGAAGTAGTCGGACAAGCCTTCGCGTTGACCCCGCCCGAACACCGCGCCGATCGTCAGCGGTGCGGCACCTTGCAACGGGAACTTCGTCTTGATCTGCTGACCGAGCTTCCAGTGCTTGTCGTCGAAGACCTTCTTGGAAACCGCGATCTGGTTCGGCTGGAGGCCGTAAAGGTCACCCTGCTTGGGCGCGAGATCAAACACCCGGTCGAGCTCGCCCGGGCGCGACGCCAACAGGAACTGACCCGAACCGTTGACCTCGAACGCGCCGAACCGGAGCGGATTGGCGACCGCGACGCCGGGGACCTTGGCGATGCGCTCGGCCATGGCGGGGCTGAAGCTCGACCCTGGCCCCGCGTTGCCCACGACGACGAGATCACCCCGGAAGGCCTGATCGATCTGGCCACTGATCGAGGCCTTGAGCGAACTGGCGAAGATCGTGATGAGTCCGACGAGGGCGACACCGATCATCAATGCCGCCGCGGTCGATGCGGTACGGCGCGGGTTCCGGACTGCGTTCTCGCGGGCGAGCCGGCCCGGCATGCCACGCCAACGCGGCAGCGGCCATCCGAGGGCGCGTCCGACGGGACGGGCGATGACCGGTCCGAGCACCGCGACACCGATGAAGAGGAGGAACACACCACCACCGACCAGCTGGATGTTGCTGGTCCCGAACAGACCGACGAGGAGCAGCACCGCACCGAGGACCGCGATCACCGCGCCGATGGCGGTGCGCCGCCCGAGTTGGCGGGATTCCACCGCGGAGTCGCGCAGGGCAGCCATCGGAGCGATGCGCGCGGCGCGGCGCGCCGGCAACACCGCGGCGGCAAAGGTGACGAACACGCCCAGCACGATCGAGATCACGAACGTGTTCGGCTTCACCACCAGGTCGGACGTCGGCACCTCGAAGCCGAACGCGCCCATGACCGCACGCAGCCCGATCGCGAGTGCAAGACCCAACCCGACCCCGATGACCGACGACACCCCACCGACGAGCAGCGCCTCACCGAGTACCGATACCCGGACTTGACGGCCCGAGGCTCCGAGCGCGCGCAGGAGCGCGAGCTCGCGCGTCCGCTGGGCGATGACGATCGAGAACGTGTTGACGATGATGAAGGACCCGACGAACAGGGCGATGATCGCGAAGATCAGCAGGAAGGTCGTGAAGAAACCGAGACCCTGTTCGATCTGGTTCTGCTGTTCCTTGACCAGCTTGGCGCCGGTGATGACCTGGACGCCGCGCTGGTCGACGGCGGTCTTGATCTGCCCGACGAGTTCACTCTGACCGACCCCCGGCTTGGCCGCGACCGCGATCCCGCCGAGCTGGCCCGGCGTGCCGTTGACCCGCTGCGCCGCGGCCAGGGTGAACAGGGCGACGGTCGCACCGGCCGGACGGTCGGCGTCGCCGAACTTCGCCACCCCGACGATCTTGAACTCGTCCTTGGGCAGCTTCGCATTGTTGAAACTGATCGTCACGGAGTCGCCGACGGTGAAGTGATCGGCCTTGGCCGTCCCGAGATCCATCACGACCTCGTGGCCGGCCGACGGCGCACGCGACGACTTCCCGGCGTAGGTCACGAGCGTGAACGGATTGAGTCGCTTCACGGTGTTCCAGTTGAATCCGAGCGTCGGCGCGCCCTGCCCGGGATCTCCGATCGCCTTGCCGTGCTTGTCGAGGTACTGCGCGCGCCGGACCTGGACCTGACCCTCGGCATCGGCCGCACCGTCGACGCCCTTCACCGTGGGCACGAGCGTTTCGGGAATGCGCCCGCGTTCATTGGGGCCGAACTGACCCTTGACCACGCTCGCGCTCCGCACGTACGCGTCGGTGCCGTCATAGACGCTGGAGAACAGCGAGTCGAATGTCTTCTTCACGGTGTCGGTGAAGACGAGCGTCCCGGAGACGAACGCAACCCCGAGCACCACGGCGATCCCCGTGAGCAGGAACCGGACCTTGTGCGCGATCAGCCCACGCAGCGTGAGGCGGAACACGGATCAGCCTCCGAACTGCTTGAGCCGATCCAGCACTCGGTCCGCCGTCGGCTCACGCATCTCGTCGACGATCGTGCCGTCGGCGAGGAACACGACGCGGTCGGCGTAGCTCGCGGCGCTCGGATCGTGCGTGACCATGACGATGGTCTGGCCCAGATCGCTCACGGCGTTGCGCATGAACTTGAGGATCTCTGCGCTCGCCCGGGAGTCGAGGTTGCCGGTGGGTTC